>CAZXXV010000401.1:0-4536 GCA_964644725.1 uncultured bacterium | reverse complement strand
CCTGGTGAGCTACAACGGCAAGCACAATGAGAAGAACAGTGAGGAGAACCGGGACGGGACCGACAACAACCTGAGCTGGAACTGCGGGGCAGAAGGACCGACCGACGACCCACCCATCATTGCCTTGCGGGACCGGCAGGAGCGGAACTTCCTGGCGACCCTCCTGCTCTCGCAGGGGGTGCCCATGCTGCTGGGCGGGGACGAGATCGGGCGGATCCAGCAGGGCAACAACAACGCCTACTGCCAGGACAACGAGATCAGTTGGTTCGAGTGGAAGCTCGACAAGCGGCGACGGGATCTTTTGGCTTTCACCCGCGGCCTCATCCAGCTCCGCCGGGAGCACCCAGTGCTGCGCCGCCGCCAGTTCTTCTTCGGCCGGCGCATCCGGGGCTCCGAGGTCAAGGACCTCTCCTGGTTCCGGCCGGACGGCAAGGAGATGACCGAGGAGAGCTGGCAGGATCCCCTGGCCCGCAGTATCGGCCTTCGCCTGGCCGGGGACGCCATCGACGAGGTGGATACCCAGGGGGACCCCATCACCGATGATACATTGCTTATCCTCCTCAACGCCCATCACGAACCGCTGCCCTTCACGCTGCCGGCGCATCGGCCCGGCGTGAAGTGGGAGGTGCTCTTGGACACCAGGACACCCGACGGCCGCCGATTGCGCCGGCCGATGAAGGGAGGAGAGGTATACACCTTGGAGGGTCGATGCGTGGCCTTGCTGCAACTGCGACAAAAGGAATGAACCTGCGAGAGAACCCATGTCGGATCGAGTCCGCGACCCGAGAGGTGAGTCTCCCGCTGCTCGTGTCCTGAGGAGGTGACGTCCGTGGTGAAATCCCCAAGGATCCTTGTGGTGGATGATGATCCGGAGATGCGTGCGCTTCTCCTCGACGTGCTCAGCAACGAGGGGTACGAGGTCGTGGAGGCCAAAGATGGAACCGAGGCGGTGCTGGCCCTCCGGGCGCGGAAGTTCGATGTCATCCTGATGGACAAGAACATGCCCGGGCCGAGCGGTCTCGACCTGCTCCCGGGGTTCCGGCGGGTCTGCCCTTGGTCCCCGATCATCATGATGACCGCCTTCGGCGATGTCCCGTCCTACATGGAGGCCGTGGAGAAGGGCGCGGTGGAATACCTCTTCAAACCCTTCCGGATGGAGGAGTTGAAGGCGGCCATCGCCAAGGCCCTGGGGCGGGACGCTGGATCCCAAAGGTGACATCCGGGGGGGTTCGGCGTAAGCCGCTGATACTGGTCCTATGCGAAATCTCACGACGCGCCTGGTCATTCTCTTGATGCTGGCGCTGATGATCATCACCGGCGTCTACGACTACTTCCGGCTTCTTCGCGAGCGCGAACGGCTCGTCGAGCAGACCCAGGAGGACGTGCGGATCTTCGCCGAGACGTTGGCGCTGGCGGTGAGCCGGAATGTTCGGTGGGGCCGCACGACGGCCGAGCTGAAAGAACTGCTGGACGACATCCTGGCGCGCCCCGGCCTGGTGGCTGTGGCCATCTTCGATCCCGACGGGCAGGTCGTGGCGGAGAACGTTGCTGCCGGGGCAGCGGCGCCGGCGCGGGATAAGACGGTCCGAGAAACCTTGAAGACGAAGGAGGCGGTCTCGGTCCCGCTGGAGATGGAGTCCGGGCGAATCCTGCGCTATGTTCAGCCGTTTCGGTGGCCCGGGGGTCGCACCGGGGCCATCGAGGTCCAGCAGGCCCTGGGTGGGATGGAGCGGGAGTTCCGCCGAGCGGTCCGGGAAAGTGTTCTCTCCCGCTTGGTGGTCCTGGCCCTCTTCGTCCTCTCGGTTGTGGCCCTGACCGGCTGGAGCATCGCCCGGCCGATCCGCGCCCTGATTTCGGGCGCCCGGGCGGTGGGTCGTGGGGACCTCTCGCAGCGGATTGAGCTTGCGCGCCGGGACGAGATCGGTCAGCTCGCGGAGGAGTTCAACCGGATGGCGACAAACCTGCAGGCGGCGCACGACGAACTCCTCCGGCAGGCCGAGGGGCGCCTGCGGCTGGAGCAGGAGGTGCAGCAGGCCCAGAAGCTCGCCGCGGTCGGCATGCTGGCGGCCGAGGTGGCCCACGAGATCGGCACGCCGTTGAACATCATCTCCGGGCGTGCGGAGGTCTTGGAACGGGTGGTGCCTCGCGACCAACATGAACACCGGCACCTGGACGTGATCCTCAAGCAGACCGAGCGGATCAGCGGGATCATCCGCGCCCTCCTGGACTACACCCGGCCGCGGCGTCCGAATCTCCGTCCCGAGGGCATCGTGCCCATTCTCGGCCGCGTGGCAGACCTCTTGCTGGAGCGAAGTCGCCGCCGCAAGGTGCGCATCGAGTTGGACCTGCCGATCGGCCTTCCCCAAGTCCAGATCGATCCGGATCACCTCCAGCAGCTCTTCCTCAACCTCTTGCTGAACGCGCTGGATGCCTCTCCCCCAGGCGAGACGGTCCGGGTGACGGCGGGACCAGACCCGATCCTGCCAGCCGACGGGCGGGCCGGGATCGTCCGGGGCAAGGCGAACGGACCGTGTCTGGCCATCCACGTGGTGGACGGCGGCAAGGGGCTGACCGCCGAGCAACTGGACCATGTCTTCGAGCCCTTCTTCTCCACGAAGGGGCACGGCCTGGGAACGGGGCTGGGCCTGGCCATCGTCGAGGAGATCGTGCGCGCCCACCGCGGGGAGGTGGAGATGCTGAGCATCCCGGGGCGGGGGACCGAGGTGATCGTCCGGCTGCCGCTAGCTTGGGCAGACACCGTGGCCCCGGAGGCAACGCCACGGGACTCTGCGAGAGAGGCGGAAGAAGATGGGAAGTGACCTGTTCAGGGAACTGCAGGAGGAGCCCAGCCTCCTTCCACGGGTGCCGGTGGCGACCTACCGGCTCCAGTTCAATCGGGGCTTCACCTTCGAGGATGCCCGGCGGTCGGTCCCGTACCTGGAAGCCCTGGGCATCAGCGACGTCTATGCCTC
This sequence comes from uncultured bacterium, assembly GCA_964644725.1. GTDB lineage: Bacteria > Methylomirabilota > Methylomirabilia > Methylomirabilales > 2-02-FULL-66-22 > 2-02-FULL-66-22. The sequence continues at coordinate 1,564 of CAZXXV010000401.1, read as the reverse complement.
TTCGTACCTGGCGGCGCGGCCGGGGAGCATGCACGGGTACGACATCGCGAACCACAATGCGTTGAACCCCGAGATCGGAACCCAAGAGGACTACGCATGTCTGGTCAGCGAGTTGCGAGACCGGGGGATGGGGCAGATCCTGGACGTGATCCCCAACCACATGGGGATCGCCGCCGGCTGCAATGCCTGGTGGAACGATGTCCTGGAGAACGGACCCAGCTCCCCCTATGCCGAATTCTTCGACGTGGACTGGGACCCGGTCAAGCGGCAACTGGCCAACAAGGTCCTCCTGCCCATCCTGGGGGATCAGTATGGTCGCATCCTCGAGAACCAGGAACTGGTGCTGGAGTACGCGGACGGCTCCTTCAACCTTCGCTACCACGAGACGCGATTGCCCATCGCCCCCCGCTCGGTGACCCAGATCCTGGGCCATCGCTTGGAGGCCCTGACGGCCACGCTCGGGGAGGCGGACCTGCACCTGCAGGAGTACCAGAGCATCATCACCGCTCTCACCAACCTGCCGGGCCGGACCGAGATTACGCCGGATCGGGTCCGGGAGCGGATGCGGGAGAAGGAGGTAATTCGCCGGCGCCTGGCCCGGCTGGCGCAGTCCTGTGACGATGTCCGTACCTCCATCGAGGAGACGGTCCGCATCTTCAATGGCAAGCGAGGCGATCCCCGCAGCTTCGATCTCCTGGACCGCCTGCTGGACGACCAAGCGTATCGCTTGGCCCACTGGCGCGTGGCGGCCGAGGAGATCAACTACCGCCGCTTCTTCGACATCAACGAGCTGGCCGCCATCCGGATGGAGAACCCCGCCGTCTTCCGGGAGACGCACCGGCTCATCTTGCGACTGGTGGAAGAGGGAAGCGTCACCGGCCTCCGGCTGGACCACCCGGACGGGCTGTTCGATCCGCCCCGCTATTTCCTCGCGCTGCAGCAAGAACGGTTCGCCCAGGTCGTCCGCGCCCGCCTCCTCCGGGGGCCGGCCATGACCGAGCCGGATCGAGAAGCGGTCGTGGCCCAGGCGGTGGCCCAGTTCGAGGCCGCCTGCCGGGAAGGCCCGGGACAGCCTGGATGCCGCTCGCTCTATCTCCTGGCGGAGAAGATCCTGGCCAGGGGGGAACGCCTCCCGACCCAGTGGACCATCCACGGGACCACGGGCTACGAGTTCCTGAACCTCTTGGGGGGCCTGTTCGTGGACGGCGGCAACGAGAAGGCATTGTCCACCGCCTACACCGCCTTCACCGGCCAGCGGACGCCCTTCGCCGATCTGGTGTACGAGTCGAAGCAGCTCATCCTGCAGGTCTCCATGTCGAGCGAGTTGAACGTCCTCGGGCACGCCCTCGACCGGCTGTCCGAGCGGAACCGATACTCGCGGGACTTCACCCTCAACAGCCTCACCCACGCCCTGCGGGAGGTGATCGCCTGCTTCCCGGTGTACCGAACCTACATTGACGGCCGGAGCCCGGAGGTCGCACTCCAGGACCGGGCCTGCGTCGAGGTGGCAGTGGCCTTTGCCAAGCGGCGCAACCCCGCCACCAACGTCTCCGTCTTCGATTTC
>CAZXXV010000400.1:0-4540 GCA_964644725.1 uncultured bacterium | reverse complement strand
GTACTTCTTCACGAAGTTGTCGTACACCGGCTGGATCCGCTTCTCGAAGGTGGCCTTGTCCACGTCCGTCACCACCGTCACGCCCTTCTCCTTCAACAGGCCGATGGCCTTGTTCTCCAACGAGATGTAGGCGTCCAGGAAGAACTTCTCGGCATCCTGGCCGGCGGCCATGATCTCACCCTGGACGTCCTTGGGCAGGTTGTCCCACCACTTCTTGTTGGCGATGAACGTGCTCACCGACCAGAACTGCTCGGTGAGGGAGTAGACCTTGCTGACCTCCCAGTGCTTGGAGGTCCAGTAGAGGGCCGGCGAGTTCTCGGCGCCGTCCAGGACCTTCTGCTGCAGGGCCAGGTACACCTCGCCGAAGGCCAGCGGGGTGCCGATCCCGCCCATCTCGTTGATGGCCTGGATCTGGATGTCGCTGGGCTGGACGCGGATCTTCATCCCCTTGAGGTCCTCGGGCTTGCGCACCGGCTTGTTGGCGTAGACGCTCCGGCCGCCGTCATCCACCCAGAACACTCCCACGAGGCCCTGCTTCGGAAAGATCTCGTTCACGAACTTCTTGCCCACGTTGCTGCGGATGACCCGCCACAGCTCGTCCCGACTGTTGAACAGATAGGGCAGGTCGAAGACCTTCTCCTCGGGGATCCACTCGCCGGCGAACGAGGCGGGCATCTTGGCCATCTCGATGCTGCCGGTCTGCACGCCCATGAACAGGTCCTTGGTCTGGCCGAGCTGGGCGCTGTGGAACACCTGGAACTCCACCCGGCCCTTGGTCCGCTCCTTCACCTTGTCGGCGAAGAACTGCATGGTCGTGGAGTGGGGGTGATCCGGCGAGAGGATGTCAGCTATCTTGGCGGTGATCTTCCTCTCCTGGGCCTCGGCCGTCCCCAGCACGAGGGCGAGCGCGGCGAAGCCGACCAGCGCCCCCAGCAGGACCGCTGCGATTTTTCTCATGGCGAAACCTCCTTAAGTTGTTTGTAATGATGAAAGCCGAACGAGGTCGGATGGTATGGCACTCATCAGCCCGCGGACGCAGCCCGTACCCCCAAACTGTGCCTTGATAACTGGGTGGCGTCCGCCTGTCAACGGGAAAGTCGGAGACGCATGGTTCTTGGAACGTCTTTGGAGCTATCGCTTGAGCTCCACCCTCCGACCTTCCTGAGCCGAGACGTAGCCGCCATAGATGACCTCGACCGTCTCGTGAGCCAGGAGGAGACCCGACAGCGGCTCTCGCCCCTCCCGCACAGCGTCCACGAAGTCCTCCATCTCCTGCGGGTAGCCGCGCATCCAGTCCTCATCCGGGCTGGGAAACTGCCAGCCGCCTTTCGTCTCCACTTTCTCAGTGATGTACTCGTCGCCCCAGATCTGCCCGTCCGGCGTGTACACCTGAAGGCTGGTGTTGGGGTTGATGTTCACCTGGACCACGCTGTTAGAGAAGTAGGCGGTCACCAAGTTCTTCACCCCCCCGAGGCTGACGTCGGTGGAGAAGACCGTCGCCTTCGTCCCATCCTCAAACGTGAGGATGGCGGCCGACCAATCTTCCACATCTTCCCATGACGTCACCAGCCACTTTCGGGGTTCCTTCCGCATGGCCTCGATCTTGGTCAACTGGGCCACGTCGGCGATCACCGATTTCACCCGGATCGGCTTCCCGAACTTGCGCTGGCCCTCGTAGTGCTTCAAGTGGATGACCGCCCCGATGGGGTGTGAGCCCATCCGCAGCATGGACCCGCCGCCGGCGGTGACCCAGCGCCGGGAGTAGGCCGCGTGCGAGCCGGAGTGACTCTCCTCGGCCCTGAGATCGAGGAGCGTTCCACCGCTGGCGTCCATCAGCCGCCGGAGCTTCGCCATCGGGGGCGCGTATACGAAGTTCTCGGCATACCCGAGGATCACCTTGTTGCGGCGACAAGCCGCCGCCACGGCATCGGCATTCTTCATGGCCTCGTCGAACATGGCCTGCCGCGACATCGCGTTCGCCTCCACGAAGCAGCCGGTGAGCGGCTTCTCCATGATGATGTGCTTGCCGGCATTGCCGGCATCGATGGCCAGCGTGTGGTGTAGGCTCGTCACCACGGGGAGCGTGACGAGCTGGATATCCTTCCGCGCCAAGAGGGCGTGATGGTCGGTGTAGACGTGCGGGACCTTGAACTTCTTGGCGAAGGCCTCCGCGCTCTCCTTCGTCTTGGAGCAGACCGCCACGATCTCGCACTTGCTGCCCCGGATTTTGCTCAAGGCGTGGGCGTGCAGGTCGGCGGCGAATCGCGATCCGATGATGCCAATGCCAATGGTGTCCACGGAATGGTCTCCTTGCTGGGCGCACTCGCGCGTCACGCCGGAGTAAAGTCGTGCCATGCGGCCAGCCGCGGGGCCCAGCTCACCCAGCGGGCAAGTGTCAGCTGGCGTCTCGCATGGCACGCCAACCAGATGGAGGAGCCGGGAATGTTGTGCTGCGATCATCCATACCGCCAGCAGGGGAAAGGTGTCAAGCGCGAAGGATGAGGCGCTGGCCCGGCGCCGCGCAGCCATTTCCGGCGCGAAGTTACGGGACTCCCCGCAGGCGCCACGAGGGGGAAAAGGCTTGACATTCCCGGAGGTGGTGGGTATTGTGGCCATGCATCCGCACGGAGGAGGCCCGACGACAGCGAAAGGGGAATGGTTGGAGCGTCTCGCGCCGGCGAAGCGGCAGGCCCGCACCCGAGCAGAGAGCCCCACGGTGCAGGAGAAATTCCTCCTGTTCCGCGTCGGCGAAGAAATCTACGGCGTGGGGCTCCGGGGGCTGCGGGAGGTCCTGCTGCCCGACGGCATGATGCTCTTGCCCACCCCTCCCTACCAGGTGTGCGTCGCGCTCGACCATCGCGGTCGCAGAATTCCCGTCATCCGCATGAGAGCGCTGTTCGAGGGGTCCCCGGCAGGGGTCCCACCGACAGCGCGCGTGCTTTTGACGCAGGGGCAGGCGCCCCCCATCGGGCTTCTGGTGGATGAGGTCCTGGAGATGGTCGAGGTGGATCCGGGGCGCATCGGGGCGGTGCCGGCCCTGGCCACGCTGCTGGACCCGTCCTGCTTCCGGGGCCTCTTCACCCGGCAAGACCGCATCATCCTCCTGGTCAACGAGGACGGGCTGGGGGGTCTCGACGAAGTGGTCCAGTTCTATGAGACCGGCTCCTGAGCGCCGCTCACCCGGTCGGGGCAGATGCCCTTTCAATGGAAAATGCAAAACCGATTGGGCCGAGATCCTGGCGAGGCCATGGCATGGCACAGACGGATGCCGTCATCCCGGGCGTGACGCTGGACGAGGCGTCGGTCCTCATGTTCCTCGTGGCGGGCAAGCAGTTCGCCGTGGAGTTAGCCCGGGTCCAGCATATTCTCGACTATCAGGCGCTCACCCGGACCCCCCGGCGGCCGCCGTATGTCGAAGGGATCATCCAGCACAAGGGCCGTTACCTTCCCCTGGTGAGCCTGCGGAAGCGTCTGGGAGTGGAGGCCCCGGTCCACGAGAATCCGGCAATCCTGCTCCTCGCGGGGATAGGGCAGGATCCCGTGGTGGGGCTGTTGGTGGATCAGGTGGTGCGCGTGTTGTCGCTGCCGGCAGACAAGGTGCTGGCGCCGCCGCCACGAGTCTTCGGCATCCGGGCGGAGTTCATTCGTGGCGTGGCGAATGCCGGCGGGCGACCTGTCGTGTGGCTGGATGAGACGAAGCTCTTGACGTCGGCGGAGCCCATAACCTTGCTCGCCTAGACTGGGAGTGTATCCCCCGTTCTTCCGGGCTGGCTGGAGTGGCCCGGTTCCAAGGGGGGATGCCGCGCCGGCGCGTAGGCGAGAGCGAGGGTGCCGGGTCGGAAGCCTCGGGCGTATTCGCCGAGGAGGATCGCATGGCCGCTCGGATCCTGGTGGCGGATGACAGCGTGACGATCCAGAAGGTCGTGGAGCTGACCTTCAGCAAGGAGGATTTTGTCCTCGTCCAGGCGCGGAGCGGCGAGGAGGCCATCCGCAAGGCGAAGGAGGAGCGACCCGATCTCGTGCTCGTGGATCTGGTGATGCCGGACAAGAACGGGTACGAGGTCTGCGCCGCCTTGCGGGCGGTGCCCGCACTGCGTGCGGTGCCCATCATCCTTCTCACCGGAACATTCGAGGCCTTTGACAAGGACAAGGGAATCCAGGTCGGCGCGAACGATTTCGTGACCAAGCCCTTCGAGTCCCAGGTGCTGATCAGCAAGGTGAAGCAACTGCTCTTCGCCAAGACGCTGGACATGGCGGCGACCGCGGCCCCCGTGGGGCCGGGCAGGGCCGCCCCGCCGAAGGAGGCGCCCCGCCCTGCGCCCACGGCGGCCCCGCCACTTCCACCCGGCGTCCCGCCACGCCCGGGTCCGGCGCCGGCTCCCCCACGCGGTGTGGCACCAGGCGTGATGCGAGGTGTCGTCCCACCGTCGCCAGCTCCGACGGCAACGCCGCCCAGGACGGCTGCAGTGCCGCCGCGGCCACCGGTGCCGTCACCGGCGCCGGTGCCTGTGGTGCCGGTACCGCCGACGCCGGCTGCACC
>CAZXXV010000399.1:2625-4540 GCA_964644725.1 uncultured bacterium | reverse complement strand
CTAAGAAGAGCCTGGCCTCTCGCCTGTGGTGCGCGGCGGGAATCAGAGGCCAGGCTCTCGGTTTTCTGGAGCGAGCGTTCCGATGGGCTCCCCGATACCGCTTGACGATCCCCATGCGGCGGGCCGGGTAGCCGCGTTCATCGAGAAGATCCTCACCCATCTCGGGCTCTGGCCCGCACACGCGCACAGCCCGCCGGCGGGGTACCCGTTGCCGTTTCATCTGCAACGGGTCGTCGCCGCATAGCCGCCCCGCGCAGCCGCACCGAACGGTGTCGTCCGTCCAGGTCCGCCCCGTGTCGCCCCCCTCCAGTTCCCTGGCCCGTCTGTCCCCCCCGCCACCGGTCCTCGGGGCAGTATCGGCTTGACACCACTCCCCGCGCTGCGCCATGCTCCAGTCGCTGCCACAGCGTGCCTGGGCCTGCGCCGGGCCTGTGCGAGCACAGGGGCGCCGCGGCCCAAGAGCAAATTCTAATTGGCTCCTTGACCTGGTGATGCCCGTGACGAAATGACGGAAAGTGAGGTCGCAGACGGGCAGAATGTTCGAGGTGCGAGAGCAGCGAGCGAGATACCGGGAGGGAATCATATGCTACCGAAAGAGCGCATAATCGCCGCCCTTGAACACCGCGAGGGAGATCGCGTGCCGATAGGCGAGACCGGCGCCGACTGGGACATCGCCGAGCGCGCGCTCGGTCATCCGACCCTCTACCGCTCCAAGTGGAAGGAGTGGGTGGCCGAGTGGGAGGGACGCCGCGACGAGGTAGTGGAATCGTACCAGCGCGACATCGTCAACCTGGCGCGCATTTTCGAATGGGACTTCGTGGCCGTGCCGCTTATGCCCGCGCGGCGCGAGCGCTACGCGAGGCCGGAGATGCTCGGCGCCTATATGTGGCGCGACGAGAAGGGACGCGTGTGGCGGTACTCGCCCGAGACCGGCGGCCATCCGCTGCTGGTGAAAGGCCCGCCCATGAACGTCGAGGACATCGTCGTGCCCGACACCGTGAAGATCGACGAGTCCCGCCTCGAGGCCATCGTCCACATCGTCAAAGAGCTGGGTGGCACGCACTTCGTCCTCGGCCGCGCGCCCGACGGAACGTTCCCCTGGGCCGAGACGATCGGGATGGAGGAGTACCTCGTACGCATGGCCAGCGGCCCGGAGTTCACGGCCAAGTCGATCGAGGCCAATCTCAAGGTGTCGCTAGCCTGGATCGACGCGATCTGCGACGCTGGGGTCGACGGCATCCTGGTGGCGACCGATTACTGTGACAACCGCGGCCTCATCATGGGCCCGCGGCTGTTCCGGCAGTACGTGCTGCCAGCGTTCAGAGAGACCGCCAGAGCGATCCATGCCAAGGGCAAGTACTTCGTCAAGCACACCGATGGCAACACCTGGTCAATCCTGGACGACTTCGTAGCGGCAGGGGTGGACGGCTGGCAGGGCATCCAGCCGCGCATCGGCATGGACCTCAAGCTGTTAAAGGACAAGTATGCGGGCAAGCTCTGCTTCTTTGGCGGGGTGAACTGCGAAACACTGACGCTGGGCACGCCTGCCGAGGTGGAGGAGGAGGTCAAGTACGCCGTCCGTTACGCCGCGCCTGGGGGCGGGCTGGTGCTGACCTCGGGCAATACCCTCCAGGTCGGCACCAAGTGGGAGAACTACCAGGCAATGCGCACCGCCGCTCGCGAATACGGCCGCTACCCGATTAGAGCCTAGCGAGCGCGGATGGAACGTGACCTCGAGCATCCGGTGACAGAAGGACCAGCAGGACTGGCGTGTCCTGCCGGCCCCTTTTTTGCTCCGCTCTCTTCTGAGAGTTTATCGCCTGTGATGCGGTAATCCGGGACCCGGCCGTTTCTTGGTTATTCGTCGATTTTGATCAAGCCTTGGTACAGCGTCACGCCGCGTGGCAGTTTCCCC
>CAZXXV010000399.1:0-2525 GCA_964644725.1 uncultured bacterium | reverse complement strand
TTCGTCGATTTTGATCAAGCCTTGGTACAGCGTCACGCCGCGTGGCAGTTTCCCCGAGTAACACCCGACCGGCTTGGTGAACAGGGGATCGTCATGTATGGACTTGAGATACTCGTCCCGGAAGCGCGGATGGGCGATGCTGGCGACGGCCAGCGCCTTCTCACCGGCCGTCAGGCCGCGGAGGTCGGCGACCCCGTATTCGTCGACGATGACCACCCCGTCGTAGGTCGAGGCCGTCAGGCTCACGCCCGGCGGATGGACCCGGGCAATCTTGGACTCGCCTTTGCCGGTCATGCTTTTCATGGCGATGATGGGCACGCCGTACGCGGGATCGTTCAGGGCCCGGACGAAATCGGGCTGGCCGCCGACGCCGCTGTAGTAGCGGCGCACGTCCACGTAATCGGCCCAGACGTTGCCGAAGAGGTCCACGCCCATAGCCGTGTTGATCGAGATGAACGGGCTGTTCCGGCGGACGACCTCGGCGGCATTGGTGACGGTGCATGGACGCATCTGGATGCCCGCCCGCATGTGGACGAACTCGTACAGCGCCTTGGACCCCATGATCAGGGACGTCGTGCTGTAGCCCATGTGCTGCTTCTTCTTCCGGTTCGTGACGATGCCCTGTTTCTGGAGCATCATCAGTCCATCGCTGTAGAGTTCGGTCTGGATGCCCAGATCCCGAAAGTCCGCTTCCCTGATGGTCCCGACGACGGCGTCGGGCATTTGCCCGATGCCCACCTGGAGCGTCACCCCGTCGCGGATGAAATGGGCAGCGATCAGCTCGCCGATCCGGCGCTCCGCCGGGGGCAGGTTGTCGAAATCGGGGGCGGGGAGATCGTAGACCGGCTTCACATGATCGTCGACGAGGTAATCCAAGGACGAGGCGTCAACGACGCTCTGGCCCTGGGTGAAGGGCATACTGTAATCCAACTCGGCGATGACGCACGTGGCATGATCGATGGCTGTGTGGAGGGCTTCGACCGACAATCCCAGGCTGTACTCGCCCGTCACCTCGTGCGGGCGGACTTTGAAAATGGCTACGTCGGGCATATAGGGCCGGTCTTTGCCGATCAGGCTGTCCAGGTTGGCCAAGGTGCAGGGCAGATAGAAGGCGCGGCCTTCATTGGCCGCTTTGCGCACGTCCCCCGCGGAAAAAATGGAATAGGCCATGATCCGGTCCTGGAGCCCCTTCTCCACATAGGAGACGGGCCCCTGGAGGAGGAGATGAACCATCCGGAGATACGGCAGCTTGGGCCGGCCCGCCTTGAGGGCGGCGGTGATGGTGTCGAGCGAGGCGGTCGGCGTCGCGGCATTCGAGCCGACATACACCGTGATCGTGTCTCTATCGGGGAATTCCTTGGCGATGACGTCCGGGATATCATCCAGTTTGATGACAGCAGGCTGACACATCATGGCTGGACTCCCCTCTGGGGTGATCCGCACATGCGTTCCAGGCGCCGCGCTGGTGGCCCTCCGTCACCCCTGGCGCAGCGCCGCGGGCTTTCCCCCTGGCGATGGGAGTCCGGTCTCACCGGCGCTCCGGCTTCCTCTTGCCGGCGTGCGCCGCCACGTCCTGGTAGAGCCGGATCATGTGTTCGACGCGGAGATGGCTGTAGGGGACGAGGACCAACAGCGCGAGACCGAGGCAGCCCCCGCCCGCCGCCAGGAGCCGCGGGGCCTCCGTCGCGGCGCCGAAGAACGGGAAGACCGCAGCCGCAGAGGAGGCCAGGCAGGCCACGAACAGGCACGGCCAGAGGAAGCCCCGCACCAACCGTGAGAGGATCAGCGGCTGCTCGATCCGCTCCCACCGCTCCACCTGCCGCCTCGCGACCTTGGCCGCCTCCCGGTAGATCCCCTCCCCCGTTTCCGGCTTCCGCGGGAGCGCCTGGATGGCCTGGTTCCGATGCCGCTTGAGCGCTGATCCCGCCGGGAAGACGAGGAGCGGCCTGCGGGCGGAATCGAGCCACCTCCCCTGCGGGCCGTAGCACGCCTCGAAGACAACGCGGTCCCAGAACTCCCCCGCGAAGTATCCGATCAGTCCCAGGAGCAGGCCGATCCCAACCGCGAAGACATGGATGACGTTCACAGGCACAGCGGAGAGGAGCCGAGCGACCGGAGGCGTGAGGGACTCCAGGAGCACGACAGAAGCGATGAGAGCGGCCGGGAGCGGGGCAACCCCCCGCATGGCCCCCCACATCCCGAGCCACGTCAGGAACTTCTCGGCTCTCGTCGTGAGATCCAGGCCCATCTGCTAACCGCAATGGAAGAGGGTCGCCCGGTCCCGGGTCGGCGAGGCTGCTGCGCGTCCATCCCACCCCAACGCGCCGGGCCGCCTGTTCACCAATGCCGCCCAACCCTAGCTTGCCCCTCATGCCGTTGTCAAGGTCGCGCCCGCGACGCGGCCCGAGTGCCCCCTCCGCCTGACGCTCCCGGTTCATTCAACCTGACTTCCCGTGCCCCCGGGAGGTACGTTCGTCCCAGCTTTCGCGCACCGATCTACAAAACCTAGATGGGAAGATCGGAGG
>CAZXXV010000398.1:1158-4547 GCA_964644725.1 uncultured bacterium | reverse complement strand
GAAGCTGAACAGGTCCACGATGTAGCCGTGGAGCGTGTTCATGTGGAGGACTCCCAGGGCGAAGGCGGCGGCGAACAGGATGCCGATGGCGGTGTCGTAGCTCACGCGGCCGTGCCGGGAGACGAGGCCGATCGCCAGGGCGGTGGCCAGGGCGAAGATGGTCGCGCCGAGGTAGATGTTTCCCTTCAGCAGGTAGGCGATGACGACGCCCGGAAAGGCCGCGTGAGCCAGGGCATCGCCGACGAAGGCCAGTCCCCGCAGGACCACGTAGGTCCCCACCAGGGCGCAGATCGCTCCCACCAGCACGCCCCCCAGGAGCGCCCGCTGCATAAAACCGAATTCGAATGGTGCGACCAGGAACTCGATCATCGGCGGAAATCCTGAAACGTGATACGTGAAACGTGAGCCTGTTCCGTTTCACGCTTCACGTTTTACGTTTCACCGTCCATGTTCGTCCGCCACCACCACGCGCCGATCTCCCACCTGTACGATCATGAGGTGATGCCCGTATGTTTTGTCCAGGATGTCCTCGCGGAAGACCTCCCTGGGAGGCCCGTAGGCGATCACCCGCCTGTTGATGCACAGCACCAGGTCGAAGCGCTCGACGACGCAATTCAGGTCATGGGTGGCCACCACGACGGTCTTCCCGTTATCTCGAAGCTCTTCCAGGAGGGCGAAGATCGCGTGCTGAGTCGTGGCGTCCACACCGCTCACGGGCTCGTCCAGGAGGAGGAGGTGCGGATCCTGGGCCAGGACCCGCGCCAGGAGTGCGCGCTGCTGCTGTCCGCCCGAGAGTTGGCCGATCTGCGTCTGGGCGTGGGGCAAGAGGTCCACGCGCGTGAGCGCCTGGCGCACCGACTCGTCATCCGTGGGACCTGGGCGGCGACACCAGCCGACCCGCGGGTAGCGGCCCATCATCACCACGTCTTCCACCGAGACCGGAAACGCCCTGTTGATCTCTTCGAGCTGGGGAAGGTATCCCATGAGCGCGCGCTGGGAGAGGGTAGGAGCCTCGTGCAGCAGGATCTCTCCCCGCTGCCGAGGGATCAGGCCGAGGATCGCCTTGAACAGCGTGCTCTTCCCGGCGCCATTGGGCCCGATCACCCCCACCATCTGTCCGGGCGGGATGGCAAACGTGATGCCCTCGATGGCCGGGGTGTCGTCATAGCCCGCGGCCAGATCTCGCACTTCCAGGCAATACCTCCACGGCTTCTTATCCATTGTCCTTGGCTTTCCCCGACCCCCGACCCCTGGCCCCCGCCCCCCGTCACTTGAGCGCGTTCACGATCTGCGTCACGTTGTGCTTCATGAGGGCAATGTAGCTGTTGGCCTCGGGGCCGGTCGAGAGGCTGTCGTTGTACAGGTTCGTGATCACCCGGACCCCTGTGTCGCTGGCCAGGACCTCCATCGCCTTGGGGTTGAACTGGGCCTCGGCGAAAACGGCGGGCACCCGCTCTTGCTTGATCCGCCGCGCCAGCGCGGTGAGGTCGCGTGCCGAAGGTTCCTTGCCGGGGCTAGCCACGAGGACGCCATGAAGGGAGAAGCCATAGCGTTCAGCGAAGTAGGGGAAGGCGTCGTGGAACGTGACCAGCTTCCGCCGGGCCTTGGGGATCGTTGCCACCTCGGCCTGGATCCACTTGTCCAGCTCGTCAAGTTGGGCGAGATAGCTCTTGGCCCGGTCCGCGTAATACCCGGCATTGGCGCCGTCCATCTTGCTGAGGCCGTCGCGGATCTTCTCCACGTACGCCTTGGCGTTGGCCACATCGAGCCAGAGGTGCGGGTTCGGGTCGTTGCCCGACTCTTTGATGAGAGGGAGGCCCTCCGACAGGACCACGATCGGCAGATTCGGTTTCCCGGCGCTCCGGATGGTCTTGTCAATCCATTCCTCCAGGTGAGCGCCGTTGTAGAAAACGATCTTGGCCTGGGCAACGCTCTTGATGTCGTCCGGCGTCGGCTGGTAGGTGTGGACCTCCCCTCCGGGGGGCACCAATGCCTTCACCTGGACCTTGTCCCCTCCGGCCTGCTGGATCAGGTCGGCCAGGACCGTGAGGGTGGTCACCACAATCAGCTTCTGGGGACCTGTAGGTTGACCCTGCGGCGGCCGCGACTCGCAGGCGGTGAGAAGAACCATCAGGGCGAGAAGCGGGGCGACTATGGATCTCCCGAGGAAGGTCCTCATGACTTTCTCTTACTTCGTGGAGGGCGGGTGCTGGAGCGCGTGCGACACTTCCGGCACTGGCCGAAGAACTCCACGCAGTGGCCATCGATCCGGAATTGCGTCCGCCTGGCAAGGATCCGAGTCAGGCGCTCCAACTGGCAATCGGAGAATTCCACGACGAGGCCGCAACCGTTGCACACCAGGTGGTGGCCATGGTGCCCTGTGATCCGTGCGTAGTGGCGGTGCCGATGCTCCATGTGGACGTGCTTGACCAGGCGGAGCCTTTCGAGGAGGTCCATCGTGCGGTAGACGCTCGCCAGCCCGACCCGAGGATCAATCTTTCGAGCCCTCCGGTGCACCTCTGCCACCTTGAGGTGCTCGGAGCTGGCGGCCAGCACCTGCAGGACCGCCATCCGGGCCCGAGTTATCCTAAGACCGTTGGTCTCCAGCGCCTGCCTTAGCCCCGACGCCTGCATCATTGGCCTCTGGAATTGAGAAAAATTCTCAGTAAATCTATCCTCCCAGTTCGAGACTGTCAAGTCAGGCTGCGGGAAGTTCAGGCCTGATGGGAGGAGCTCGCCAGTCAGGCTGTCGGTGCCCGAGCGAGGGAGCACGATGAGGCGGGATTCGGGCACGAAACCGTGCGGGCGTGTGCGAGGCCTTGAGGGCCCTGCATGCGCTCGGGAGTTGACACCAGAGTGGCCCGTGGCGTAGGATGCGTACGTACAGATCCTCGTGGGGGGCGCCATGGTGAAGAGGCTAAATGTCGAGATTCCCTTGGAGCAGTACGAGGCCCTGAGGCGGGAGGCCTCCGTCCGGGGAACCACGATCTCAGGTGTGCTTCGCGATCTGATTGCAGGCCTGAGCCAAACAGGCAAGGGTCGCGGCCGGCGGGGTCGCGGCGATGATCCCCTGTACCGCATGGCCGGGGCATTTGACGGACCCGTGAACCTAGCCGAGAAACACGATGCCTTCCTCTACGGGAAGCGGCGCTGATCACCCCCAGGTCTTTACTCCCCGAATTCTCGCATACCGACGTTGACCAGACCGCAATCTGCCGGTAGGTTTGTGTCCTCACTCACAGCGCGTATAGTTCCTCCCCGCGGAGGACGCGGACCCCAGCCCCGGTAAGCACCTCGATGGCTTTGTCCAGCTCGTCGAAGCGGAAGATGACGATGGCGTTTTCCAGTGAGCGCTGGACGAAGGCGTACATGTACTCCACGTTGATTCC
>CAZXXV010000398.1:0-1058 GCA_964644725.1 uncultured bacterium | reverse complement strand
GCCTTCCCCTCGCTCCGCTGGATCGTCTTGGGTTCGACGAGCCGCACCTTGCAGGACACCCCGGTCAGGTCTTTGATGTCGTCCTCCACCCGCTTGGCCAGTCGCTCCAGCCCCTTGATCTCATCCGTGAAGATTGACTCGTTCACCTCGACCTGGACCTCCAGGACGTCCAGGGTCCCCTCGCGCGAAACCACGAGCTGGTAGTGCGGCTCCACGCCCTCGACCTCCATCAGGACCGCCTCGATCTGGGAGGGGAAGACGTTGACGCCGCGGATGATCAGCATGTCATCCGTCCGGCCGGAGATCCGCTCCATCCGGAGCAGCGTGCGCCCGCAGGAACACGGGGTGGGGATGAGGCGTGAGATGTCCCGGGTCCGGTATCGCAAGACCGGAAAAGCCTCCTTGGTCACGGTGGTGAACACCAGCTCTCCCGCCTCGCCGTGCGGGAGGGGCTTGCCGGTCTCGGGATCGATGATCTCGGGGATAAAGTGATCCTCGAAGACATGGAGGCCGTGCTTCTCTTCAATGCATTCCGACGCCACCCCGGGTCCGATGACCTCGGACAGGCCGTAGATGTCCAGGGCGTCTAGCCGGAGCTTCTTCTCGATTTCCCGCCGCATCCCCTCGCTCCAGGGCTCGGCCCCGAACAGGCCGCACTTCAGGCGGAGCTGGGACGGCTGTACCCCTTCGTCGGCCATGACCTCGGCGATGTTCAAGGCGTAGGAGGGGGTGCACAAGAGGATGGTGGAGCCGAAATCCTTCATGATCAAGATTTGCCGCTTAGTGTTCCCCCCGGACATCGGGATCACGGCCGCCCCGATCTTCTCCGCGCCGTAATGGGCGCCCAGGCCGCCCGTGAACAGGCCGTACCCGTACGCGTTGTGGACGATGTCGCCGCTCGTCGTGCCGCCACAGGACAGTGTGCGCGCCATGAGTTCGGACCAAGTGTCGATGTCCCGCCGCGTGTAACCTACCACGGCCGGCTTCCCCGTCGTGCCCGAGGACGCGTGGATGCGGACGACCCGCTCCATGGGGACGGCGAAGAGGCCGAAGGGGTA
>CAZXXV010000397.1:0-4568 GCA_964644725.1 uncultured bacterium | reverse complement strand
CACCCCCCAGCGCGTCAGGGCGAACCAGGCCCCGGTGCGGCCGAAGCCGGTGATGACCTCGTCGGCGATGAAGAGCACGTCGTGCTTGGTGCAGATCTGCCGGACCAGCGGGAAGTAGTCATCCGGGGGGACGATGACGCCGCCTGCCCCCTGAACGGGCTCAGCGATGAAGGCGGCCACCGTCTCGGGCCCTTCCTTCAGGATTGTCTCCTCCAGCATCCGCGCCGCGGCCTGCCCCACGGTCTCTCCCGGCTTCACCCCGTCGAGCCGGTAGCCATAGGGAGCGGCCGTGTGGATGAAATTCGGCACACGCGGCTCGAACATCTTGGCATAGCCCGGGACCGCGGTGGCGCTCATGGTGGCGAGCGTCACCCCGTGGTAGCCGTACTGGCGCGAGATGATCTTGACCTTCTCCGGGCGGCCTTTCGCCTTCCAGTAGAAGCGGGCGGTCTTGAAGGCGCTCTCGTTGGCCTCGGCCCCCCCGCTCGCGAAGTAGGTGGCACAGAGGTTCGGGTAGGCCAATTCAGTGAGGCGCTGGGCGAGCTGGATGGCCGGGACGTTCGAGGAGCCGACATAATTCGTCGCATACGCCAGGGTCGCCATCTGCTCTGCGGCGGCCTCGCCAAGTTCGCGGCGACCGTGGCCCACGTTCACGTTCCAGAGACAGGACAGGCCGTCAATGAACTCCCGGCCCTCGGCGTCTGTCAGGACGACGCCCTTGCCTCGGACCCACACGTGGGGCTTGACATGATCGTCGGGATGATAGAGCGGATGGAGCAGGTGGTCGCGATCTTCAGCGAGGAGCGCAGATACGTCCCAGTTCGCCATGATTGAATCCTCCTGTAGGCTGCTTCGGTTTCGAGGTGAGCCTGAGCTCTCTTTCAGTCGGTCATGATAACTTGCCATAAGGATCGACGGGCGCACAGAAAGCCAAGACATCGTTCACACGGGCCTGCTCCTTCCACAGATCATAGTGTACCGCACTCGATCTCCTGGACAGGGGATAGAATGCTCGCGTCGCCATGAGTCAGGCCGAATCCTTCCCTCGGTTCCTCGGGCCCGAGCCTACAGCGCCCGCTCGAAGATGGCTCGCGCGTCCTCGGGCCGGACCTGGCGCGGGTTGTTGACCAGCAGCCGGGTCATCTTCATGGCCCCGTCCACCAGGTCCTCGATGTCCTGCGCCTTGATCCCCACCTCTCGCATCGTCTGGGGAATTCCGATGTCCTGCGAGAGCAGGCGGCAGGCCTCTGTGCTGCGGGCGGCGGCGGATCTGGGCGACATGCCGGCAATCGGCTCGCCCAACGCCTCGGCCACGGTCGCGAACTTGGCCAGGTTGCTCAGGGCGTTGAATTCCATGCCGTAGGGCAGGAGGAGGGAGTTGGCCACGCCGTGGGTCACCCGGTGCTGTCCCTGGAGGGGGTAGGCCAGGGCATGCACGATATTGGTACCGGCGTTCCCGATGCCGATCCCTGCGTACATGCTGGCCCTCGCCATGCCTTCTCGCGCGGCCAGATCGCTGCCGTTCGCCACGGCCGTCCGCAGGTGGGCGCCGATCAATCGGATGGCCTCCAGGGCATACAGGTCCGTGAGAGGGGAGGCGTTCAGGGAGGTATAGGACTCCACCGCGTGGCTCAGGGCATCCAATCCCGTGGCCGCCGTCACCGCCGGAGGTACCGTCAGCGTCAAGAGCGGATCCAGGAGGGCGATGTCGGGGATGATGTGCGGGCTGACGATGGCCTTCTTCTCCCGGGCCGCCGGGACGTAGAAGAGAGCATTAGGCGTGATCTCGGCGCCGGTCCCGCCCGTGGTGGGCATCAGGATGGAGGGCACTCCCCGCTGCTTCACCAGGCCGATCCCCAGGTAGTCCTCCGCCCGGCCCGCGTTCCGCGTCAGCACCGCAACCGCCTTGGCGGTGTCCAGGGTGCTGCCGCCTCCCAGCCCGATCACGAGGTCGCATCCCGACGCCTTGGCTGCCGCCGCAGCGGGGGCAACGCTCTGGACCGAGGGCTCGAACTCGATCTCTGCGTAGACGGTCGATCGAACCCCCTGGGCCGAGAGCGAGGCGACGATCCGTTCGGTGACGCCGAGCTTCTGGAGATTGGGATCACTCACCACGAAGGCGTGGGTTGCTCCCAGCCGCTTCGCCTCCGTCCCCACGGTCTCGGCCGCGCCGGCGCCGAACGTGATCTGAGCCGGGATTCTGAAGGTTGCCACTTTGCCTGCCATGGAATTCCCTCCTGTACCCGTGAAAAGGCCAATACGCTACGTCCTCAGGCTTGGCTTCTCCCCATGTACTGGCCAGCCGCTGCCACGGCAACTGCCATCAGCATACTCAGGGCTTGGGGGCCACACAGATGAACCCGAGGGGCTCATTGGGGCCGGCCCGCAGCTCGTGCTGCTCGTTGGGGCCGATGTAGACCACATCCCCCTCGGCGATGTCGTGATATTTGGTCCCGATGAGGACCTTCCCGCGGCCGCGGACGACAAACACCTGGTGGATCTCCGGGTGGTGCTCGAAGGCGCTATTCCCACCCGGCTGCACTTCGAAGTAGCGCATGGCGAACCCCTCGGCCCCCTCCTTGGGGCCGATGAGGACCCGCTTCGAGACCCCCTTCACGGTGGGCTTGTCATAGGTGACGACGTCCACCCCTTCCCACTCGTACTTTCCCGGCAGCTTCTTGTGGATGACGCCCATCGTCCGGCTCCTTTCTGCAGCAGCCTGACCTTATGGTTCAGACGTCGCCAGCCTGTCGAGCCAGCACCCTCGGAGGGCGGGAGAACCGCGGCTCGCTCGCGGCGTGTCGACGGAGGCGCCGTGGACATCCGCCCACTCGCGGCAACCTACCGGCGAACCCAGGTCTCCGAGAAGGCCAGGAACGCCGTGCTGCTCGCCTTCCCCGCCATGTCTCGAGGAACGGGCCGACCAGCAACCCCCTGGCCGTTGATCGAGACGCGGATGCCGGAGGCATTGACGAAGAGGGAGAACATCTCGTGCTGTCCCGTGGCCGACTTCTCCTTGGGGAACTCCACCATGAAAACGTCGCCGAGGGGTTCCCAGGTCAAGCTGACTTCGCCGCGCTCGCCTCGAAAACGTTCCGTGTAGGTGGTCCGGCCATCTCCTGAGGCGGTGAAATCGCTCCCTTTCTCGAACCGGAAATTTGACAGAGCCTTGACACCTTTGAACGCCGCGAAATGAGTGACGAAGTTATCCTTGAGGTACCGGGCCAATTGCTCGTTGTCCGTGATGCACACATTCGGCTTCCTGGGGTCTTTGCCGTCGCCTTGAGGATCCTGAAAGATGAAGGCGGCGTGCCCCCGTCCGTGTGGAGAGAGGACGACTCGGAAGAAACTGATCAGCGTGACAAACGAGCCGTCGGCTGCCTCCTTGAGGTACATCCCGGGATTCTCGCCAGACCAGTCCACCGTTCCAGGATTGATGGGAACCCGTTCCATGGTCAGTCCCTCCATGCGTTTCTGGATTAAATCATTGAAACCGCCAGTCGATCCCCCGCGTTGAACTCCTATTATCCGCCTCACGATTGCCCTTCGGAAGCGGAAAACGAGGCCGCACATCATTCGTCATATTTCCCGAATCAGTTGTGGAAGCCATGATCGGGGGCGGCGACACATGTGAGGAATTCTTGATTCAGGTCAGCGAGGAGATGTCGAGGGACTCCAAGGGATATTGGAGGGGGCGAGATGGGAGGCATGTCACGGGTCCTGCCTGGTGCCGGGGGCCCGGGGGTATGGATATTTTTGCGGGGCAGCCGGAACTCCTGGTACCCTTCGCCGGACAGTGGTGGGCGTGAGCATGCTTATTCTGTGTCCTGGAAACTGGGAGCGGTGCAGCACGTCTCATGTCCTACCTCCCGCCCGGACCGGGCTGTGAACGAACCTACTCCCTCCGACGAAGGATGGACGAAAGGCCCCGATCACGGCCCCTCGCGCTTTCCCCCATCCGGGGAATACCCGAGGCGCCGGGACATCTCCTCCGCCGCGGCCCTGACGCTCGGCGCAAGATTCGCGATCCGCTGCTCGGTGAATCGGTGGGTCGAGCCGGCAACGCTCAGCGCGGCCACCACCGTCCCCTGCCGATCGCGTATCGGAGCCGCCACAGCGCGCACGCCCGAACTGCACTCCTCGTTGTCAACCGCATACCCCCGCGCCCGCACGCGCTGCAACTCGGCCTGGAGGGCCCGGCGGCTCGTGATCGTGGTCGGCGTGAGACGCGTGAGCCGAGGACTGGCCAGGCGACGATCGAGCTCCTTGGGTTCCAACCCCGCCAGGAGAACCTTCCCGAGGCCCGTGGCGTGGGCTTTCACGCCTCCCGGGGCGTCGATGTGCAGGCGGATTGGCTGCGGGCCCTCCACCTTGTGGATGTTCAGCACGCGGTCCTGCTCCAGGACCCCGAGGTTCACGCTCTCCCCGGTCCCGATCGCCAGCCGCTCCATCACGGGTGCAGCCGTCTCCTTGAGTCCGTATCGGCCCGCGGCGGCGCTGGCCACCACGAAGAGCTGATAGGTGAGCCGATACCGGCCGGTGTGCGGGTTCTTCTCGATGTAGCCTTT
>CAZXXV010000396.1:0-4592 GCA_964644725.1 uncultured bacterium | reverse complement strand
TGGCGTCGGCGATGAGGTCGCCGATCGTCTTGTCGTTGTTGGCGGAGATGCTGGCGACCTGGGAGATCTCCTTCTTGCCCTTGGTGGGCTTGGACAGCTTGTTGATCTCCTCGACGACCGCCTCCACCGCCTTGTCAATGCCCCGCTTCAGGGCCATGGGGTTGCTCCCGGCGGTGACATTCTTCATCCCCTCGCGGATGATGGCCTGGGCCAGCACGGTCGCCGTGGTGGTCCCGTCGCCGGCCACATCGGAGGTCTTGGAGGCCACTTCCTTCACCATCTGGGCGCCCATGTTCTCGAAGGGATCCTCCAACTCGATCTCCTTCGCCACGGTGACGCCGTCCTTCGTGATGGTGGGCGCCCCGAACTTCTTGTCCAGGACGACGTTGCGCCCCTTGGGCCCCAGGGTGGCCTTCACGGCGTTGGCCAGCTTGTCCACACCGCGGAGGATTGCCCGGCGGGCCTCCTCATCGAACATCAGTTGCTTGGCTGGCATGCTGTCTCCTCCTTGCAATCGTGGGTCTGTTGATCTGCTCTCATCGAAGCAGAGTTCGCGCGATCCGGTCTACTGCAGGATGCCGAGGACATCCTCCTCCCGCATGATCAGGTATTCCTCATCCCCCAGCTTGATCTCGGAGCCGGAGTATTTCCCAAAAAGGATCTTGTCGCCGACCTTGACCTCCATCGGCTGGCGCTTCCCGTCTTCGGTGACCTTCCCTGGACCGACGGCCACTACCTCGCCCTCCTGCGGCTTTTCCTTGGCCGTATCCGGGATGATGATGCCTCCCTTCTTGACCTCCTTCTCCTCCAGGCGCTTGACCAGGATCCGGTCCTGCAATGGCTTGATCTTCTTCATCGTGCGTCACTCCTTTCGAGAAAGTCGCAACACCCTCCCCCGCCGTTGAGGCGGGGGAGAACCGTGCGGGCATCTCAGCCGGCCCGCAGCACACTCGGGTTCGACTGTACTGAGTTTTGCTGTGGCTGTTCGGTAGGCGATTCTGAGTTCAAGAATACGCCACGTGTTAGCACTCTCCAATGGTGAGTGCCAACAACAAGCGCAATTTAGTTTTTCTAGCGGGAGTTTGCAAGGCCAATTTTCTGGAATGAAGAAAACATGTCAGGAGAAAAATCGAACAATTTAGAATATTTTGCCGTCTTTTGGCATTTTTCTCGATTATTCGTCCAAAGACGACTGGGATTGCCTTTTTGAACGATGTGCTCTCGAAAGTTTGCAACTAGCTGTAATTTCTGATATCTTCGCCCGCAATGCGCCTGATCGCAAGGGAGGCTTAATCGTGCGACCCACCCGTGCCGAGATCGACCTCTCCGCCATCGCCGCGAACGTCGCACTGGCCTGTCGCTTGGCCGGCCCAGGGACGCAGGTGATGGCGGTGGTCAAGGCCGACGCCTATGGTCATGGGGCCGTGCCTGTGGCCAGGGCGGCCCTCGACGCCGGCGCAACCTGGCTGGGTGTGGCGACCCCCGAGGAAGCGGTTCCCCTCCGCGCGGCGGGGATCACCTGTCGCATCCTGGTGCTCGGCCCGATCGCGCCGGAACAGGCCGACCTCGTGGCGGCCCACAATCTGGATCAGTGCGTGTCCGATCTGAGCCAGGCCGAGGCGCTGGACCGTGCGGCCCGGGCCCGCGGAAGAGTGCTGGCGCTTCACCTCAAGGTGGACACCGGCATGGGCCGGGTCGGCCTCCGGCCCCGCGAAGTACGCGGGGTGGGGGAGAAGATCCGGGCCCTCTCATGCGTGCGCCTGGTGGGGCTGATGACGCATTTCGCCGAGGCGGAGGCCGAGGATCCGACCTTCGCGCGAGAGCAGCTCGCCCGCTTCGCGGAGGCCGCACGGGACCTCGCCGCCGCCGGCATCGCCGCGCCGATCCGACACGCGGCGAACAGCGCCGGCCTCCTCTTCCTCCCCGAGGCGCGACTGGACCTGGTGCGGCCGGGGATCATGTTGTACGGCTGCCACCCGCGCGGCCCGCTGCGCGGGCCCGAGCCGTTGCTCCGGCCAGCCCTTCGCCTTCGGACGGCGATCAGCCAGATCCGCGACGTGGCCCCCGGCGACAGCGTGAGTTACGGCCGCACCTTCGTCGCCCCGCGCGATCTCCGCGTGGCCACGCTGCCCGTGGGCTATGCCGATGGGTGCGGGCGCCTCCTGTCCAATCGGGGCCACGTCCTGGTCCGGGGACGGCGGGTCCCCATCATCGGGCGTGTCTGCATGGACATGACCGTGGTGGATGTGACCGGCGTCCCGGACGTCCGTGTCGGCGATGAGGGTGTGCTGATCGGCCGCCAGGGCCAAGAAGAAATCTCCGCAGACGAGGTCGCGGAGATCCAGGGAACCATCAGCTACGAGGTCCTCTGCCGCATCGGCCCGCGCGTCCCGCGGGTGTACCTGTCGCCATCCCCGCAGTCCTCAGCATCTCAGGACGCTGCTCGCTCACATTGAGGGCGCGCCCGACGTTCCTTCCCTCATCAGCGCGGCGAGACCGGCCCGGAGACCATCCCGGTCGCGTGCCGGTCACGAGGTTCCTCAGGTCAGCCAGGGGAGAATCCCGCCGAGAAATTGGGATGGCGGCCGCGTCCCGCCTTGGCGAAGATTATGCTTGTCACGCATAATGTGGCTGGCGCATAATCTCGCCGACTCCTGCCAGGAGCTGCGGCGATGCGTCTGCCATTCTTGGACCGAGTCGAGGAGTTAGCACGGCTCCGCGCCCTGTTCGCTCGGAAGGACCGGGCGGTTGGCGTCCTCTACGGACGCCGTCGGTGCGGGAAGTCCCGCCTCTTGCTCGAGACCCTTCCGGCCCGTCGCGCCGCCTACTATGTGGCGGGTGACCGGGAGAGCACCCTGCAGCGGGCGGCCCTGGCCAGGGAGATCGCTCGGCTGCTCACGGGATTCGACCGGGTCACGTACCCTGACTGGGATTCGCTGTTCGCCAGAACATGGGAGCAGGCGTCGCCGGGCAGCGTCCTGGCGATTGACGAATTCCCGGCACTGGTGTCGGTGGCCCCGGAGGTGCCAGGCCTCCTCCAGAAATACATTGACCAGGCGCGTGCCCGCGGCCCCCACCTCGTCCTGACCGGCTCTTCGCAGCGGATGATGCAGGGCTTGGTTCTGGACCGCACCGCGCCCCTGTACGGTCGCGCCACCGAGATCCTGAAAATCGCTCCGCTGCCCTGCGGGTGGATCCGGAAGGCGCTGAACCCGCGAGACGACCGGGCGGCCATCGAGGTGTACGCTGTCTGCGGCGGCGTGCCCCGCTACTGGGAGCTCGTCGCCGACTTCCCCGACCATGAGACGGCCGTCCGGTCGCTGGTCCTGAGTCCCCTCGGCGTCCTGCATGAGGAGCCGTTCCGCCTCCTGCTCGACGATCTCCGCGACCTGACCCAGGCAGCCTCAATCCTCACGCTCATCGGCCAGGGCTGCCACCGGCTGTCCGAAATCGCAGGGCGCCTGGGCAAGCCCGCTACCTCCCTCTCGCGCCCCCTCGACCGACTGTTGGAACTGGGACTCGTGCGGCGAGACGTGCCGTTCGGCGTCTCCCCGCGCGACACCAAGCGTTCCCTGTATCGGATTGCGGATCCGTTCCTCCGCTTCTGGTTTCGCTATGTGGAGCCGAATCGCTCGCGTCTGGAGGCCGGGCAGATCGCGACCGTGGCCCGGGAGATTCGAGCTCAATTCGCCCACCACGTCGCTGACGTGTGGGAAGACCTTGTGCGCGACAGCATCCCTCGGCGACGGTATTTCAACCGGAGCTGGGGCGAGGCGCGGTCTTGGTGGGGGCCGGGTCGGGACCGCTCGCCTCTGGAGATCGACGTGGTCGCCGAGAGTACCGACGGCGCCGCCCTGCTGCTTGGGGAGCTGACGTGGAGGACCGCCTCGGAGCCGGATCGCTTGTCGGCCACCCTGCAACGGAAGGCCGAGAACCTCCCACTGGCTGAAGGCCGTCAGGTGTTCCTCGGCGTCTGGACCCCCACAGGTCCAGACCACCCGAGGCGCGGGGTCCGTTGCTTCGGGCCACAGGACGTCCTCAGGGGTCTACAGTAATCCCTCTGGGCGCATTCGCCATTCCGCATTTGGTTCCCCTCCCGCCTCACGCCTAACGGTCAGTCCATTCCGCGCTCCGCATTCCGCATTTTGACGTCGTCTTCCGCCATGAGCTATGAGCCATATGCCATGAGCGTCGTTTAATTGGATTCCGCATTCCCAATTCCGCATTCCGCACTTAGGAGTACCTTGACACCGAAGAAACGGCCGGGTCCCGCATTGGACTCCGCATTCGCTATTCCGCATTCCGCAATCGTGAGGGGCCATTACGATGGGGCGAGGAAGCCTTGCGGGAGAGGCTGCCCGGGAAGCGGGTGAATCGAACGAGAGGGCGACGCATGGACGTCGATAGTAATGGGGGACGTAGGGTAGTTATTAAAGTTGTTTGCAGATTGACCAGGGCACGCCGTTTAGCAGCAGGCACAGGGATGCCGTCGAGCAGGCTCTGGCGGGCCCAATCCCACCGCCCGTCAGTCAGGCGGGACGTAGCGCACTTATTGAAATTATTCCGACTTGGAGTAGCCGACGGTCGAGAGG
>CAZXXV010000395.1:0-4596 GCA_964644725.1 uncultured bacterium | reverse complement strand
AGGCGACGCGCTTCTTGAAGCTGAGGACGGCCCAGTAGAGGAAGATCAGGACGAACCCGCCGAGGATGGCCAGGTCTTTCCACACCAGGAACAGGCTGGCCCCCCGCAACGTCACCGCCCGGACCGCGCGACAGAAGTACATCAGCGGAAAAAGGTACGAGATGGGCCGGATGGTCTCGGGAATAGCCTCGATGGGGGCATATGCCCCGGAGAGCATGAAGACCGGCAGGATGTAGAAGACGGCGATCTGGATCGCCTGGAACTGGGACCGCGAGACCGCCGAGATCAGGAGGCCCGTTGCCAATGAGGTGAGGACGAACAGGGCGCACAGCGCGAGGAGCAGGGGCAGGCGCTCCCGCACGGGGACGTTGAACCAGCGGTCCGCCACGAAGAGGATCGTGACCACGTTGAGCAAGGACATGCCTAGGTACGGGAGCAGCTTTCCCAGGATCAGCTCCGACCGGCGAATGGGCGAGGCCATGAGCTGGTCCAGCGTGCCTCGCTCCCGCTCGCGCGTGATGCTGACGGCCATCAGCATAACGGTGAGGAGCTGGAGGGTGAGGCCGATGACCCCGGGCATCACGTAGCTCAGGTACCGGAGCCCGGGGTTGTACCGGATCTCGGTCTGGACGAAGACGGGCTGGATGAGACGGCGCCCGCGGTCCGGGCGCATGCCTCGGGCCCACAATCCCTTCACAGCCCGCTCCGCGTTGTAGCGCTGTATGACCCGCTGCGCCACCCCCTCCACGATGGGGGCCGAGTTGTTGTCCGTGCCGTCCAGGAGGAGCTGCAGCTGCGCCTCTTCTCCTGCCACGATCTGCTTCATGAAGCCCCGGGGGATGATGATGGCCGCCTTGATCTTCCCCTGAGCCAAACGCTCCTGCGCCTCCTGCAGCGTGCTCACCTCGGCCTGGATCTGCACCTCGTCATAGGTCGTGAAGGCGGTGACGACGGCGTTGCTCTCGGGCGAGCCGTCCTGGTTGAGGATGACCGATGGGATCTGGCGCAGCTCTCCCGTCTCCAGGGCCTTGCCGAACAGGAAGGTGAGCACGATCGGCATCACCAGGATGAGGACCAGTGTTCGCCGATCGCGGAGGATCTGCCGGGTCTCTTTGCGCGCCACGTGACCGATGACCGCGAGCATGGCCTACCGGCCCCCGTTTCCGTCCGGGGAACCCCGGGTGAGGGACATGAAGACATCCTCGAGCGTGGGCGCCACCGCCCGGATGTTCTTCACCGCGATCCCCCGTGCGGTGAGCGCCTCTTGCAGGTGGTGGCGGAGATGGGTGGTGGTCTTGGTGAAGACCCGGAGCGTGTGGCCGTAGATGCTTACGCCGATCACCCCCTCCAGGCCCCGCGCGACCGCGGCCGCTTCCATCACGGGCAGCGCGTCCACCTCCAGGAGATCCTCAGCCATGTCCGCCTTGCACTGCTCCGGCGAGCCGGCGCCGATGAAGCGGCCCCGGTGCATGAAGCCGATGGTCTGGCAGCGCTCCGCCTCTTCCACGTAGTGGGTCGTTACCAGGATCGTGCGGCCCTCGGCCGCCGCCTGGTAGAGGAGATCCCAGATCCGCTGGCGGGACGGGGGATCGGCGCCGGCCGTGGGCTCGTCCAGAAACAGGATCGCCGGCGAGTGAACCAGGGCGCACCCCAGGGCCAGCCGCTGCTTGAGTCCGCCCGACAGGTGGTCGGTGAGATCCCGGCGGCGCTCCGCCAGGCCCACCCGCGCCAGCGTCTCCGTCACCCGCCGCCGTCGCTCTGGCCCGGGCAGCCGGTACACGCCGGCAAAGAAGTCCAGGTTCTCCTCTGCGGTCAGGTCTCCGTAGAGGCTAAAGCGCTGGGGCATGTACCCGACCAGCCGCTTGACGGCCTCCGCATCCGTCGCCACATCCAGCCCGGCCACGCGCGCGCTGCCCTCGCTGGGCAGGAGCAGGCCGCAGAGCATGCGGATGGTCGTGGTCTTGCCCGCGCCGTTGGGGCCCAGGAATCCGAAGATCTCCCCCGTACGGACGGTCAGGTTCAGGCCCGCCACGGCCGCCAGTGTCCCGAAGCGGCGGGTGAGATTCGTCGTCTCGATCGCAAAGATCATGCCGGCATGCTCCTTCCCGCGGGACGCACAGGCTGCATTGCGGGGAAGAGGATATCGCCTTTATACGGGAGGCATGAGAAGGGTGTCAACCCTTTTCCCCGCGACCGAAATCCGGGTACCCCCTGGGTGGGGATATCCGACAGCGACAGCGATAGGATCTTCCTCCCTGTCCCTGTCGGGTTTTCGCTGTCCCTGTCGGTTTTCCGGGACAAAAGCGGTTGACAACAACGGGCAAAATTACTAGTGTGCCAGGCAATCCCCATGTCGCCCAAACACGTACGCCTCGAGGCGGCAACCATGTCTGTCAAGAAGCTACTCCTGGCGAAGCCGCGAGGCTTCTGCGCCGGAGTAGATCGCGCCATAGATGTCGTCAACCTGGCCCTGGATCTGTACCCCGGCCCCGTGTACGTCCGCAAGGAGATCGTCCACAACGTCCACGTCGTGAACGAGCTTCGGGCCAAGGGTGCCATCTTCGTGAACGAGCTGGACGAGGTCCCCGACGGCGCCACGGTGATCTTCAGCGCCCACGGGGTTTCGCCCGAGGTCCGCGCGCGGGCCCTGGCCCGGGGGCTCAAGGTGATCGACGCCACCTGCCCGCTGGTGACCAAGGTTCATCACGAGGCGATCCGGTTCGCGGAGGAGGGGCGGCCCATCGTCCTGGTGGGCCACGAGGGGCACGACGAGGTCATCGGGACCATGGGCCACGCGCCGAAGCACATCCACCTGATCGGCTCGGTGCGAGAGGCCCAGGCCCTCCAGGTGTCCGACCCGGACCGCATCGCCGTCATCACCCAGACCACCCTGAGCCTGGATGACACCTCGGCCATCATCGGCACCCTCCGGGAGCGTTTCCCCAGGATCACCGCGCCTTCCCGGGACGACATCTGTTACGCCACCCAGAACCGCCAGATGGCCGTGAAGGCCATCGCTCGGCGGGCGCCGGTGATCCTGGTGATCGGGTCGCGGAACAGCTCCAACACCAACCGGCTGGCCGAGGTGGCCCGGGACGCGGGCGCCCGGGCCTACCTGATCGACGACATCTCCCAGATTGACCCGGCCTGGCTTGACGGGGTCGAGTGCCTGGGGATCACGGCGGGGGCCTCGGCCCCCGAGTATCTGGTGGAAGAGGTCGTGAACTACTTCCGGGCGCGGGGCGTGACGGAGATCGAAGAGATCCAGGCTGTGACCGAGGAGGTGAGCTTCGCCCTGCCACCTGAACTCGCCCGCGACCGCGCCGCGCGGGAGGCGGCTCGCCCCGCCTGAGGGTTCGACGCCCCCGGCCTGGCTACCGGGTCCGAGGGGCGCCTCAGGCTGCGGATCCACGGTCAGCAATCACAGGTTGCGATGGCTCACAGCGGTGCCGGCTCGTCGGCGACTCGGAACATCAGCCGGGCCCTCACCAAGGCAAGCCGGTCCAATTTCTATTACGCCTTCCTGTTCCTCCCCAGGCGGAAGCGCGACGCGATATACGCCGTCTACGCCTTCTGTCGGGTCACCGATGACCTGGTGGACGAGGCCCTCTCAATCCCCTCAGGCGCCGACCCCACCACCCACGCACCGGCTTCCGCGGGGACACCGCTGGAACGCCTGAAGTGCTGGCGGGCGGAACTGAAGTCCTGCTTCCGCGGCGAGGCCGCGCATCCCGTGACCCAGCGCCTGGCCGAGGTCATCCGCGACTTCCGGATCCCTCACCGCTATTTCGAGGAGCTACTGAACGGCGTGGAGATGGACCTGACGAAGTCCCGCTACGCCACCTTCGCGGAATTGCAACAGTACTGCTACCGGGTGGCCGGCGTCGTGGGCCTGATGTGCATCGAGATCTTCGGGTATCGCCAGCCCACCACCCGGACGTACGCCGAGCATCTGGGGACGGCCTTCCAGCTCACCAACATCCTGCGCGATCTGGCCGCCGATGCGGAGCGGGGACGCATCTACCTGCCCCAGGAAGATCTTCGGCGCTTCGGCTACTCGGGGCAGGACCTGCTGGAACGGCGGATGACTCCGGGGTTTTGCGATCTGATGCGCTTCGAGGTGGCGCGGACCCGGCAGTTCTACGCGGCCGCCCGCGCGATCCTGCCCGCGGAGGACCGTCGGACCCTGCTGGCCGCCGAGATCATGGGCGCCATCTATAGCCGCATCCTGGACCGGATCGAGGCCCGGGGCTATGACGTCTTCTCCAGCCGCGTCCGCCTCTCGGACGCGCATCGCCTGTGGCTGGCCCTCACGTGCTGGGCCAGACACCGGCTGCGGATCCTCTGATCGCAGAAATCTTCACCGCCAAGAACACCAAGAACCGCCAAGGGCTGGCAATCAGGCGATTCGGCAACTTGGCAATCAGGAGTTCCGAGTTGCCGGGTACCCTCTGGGTGCGCCGGATTGCCCGGTTGCCAGAAAAACTTGGCGTTCTTGGCGCCTGCGAAGAAAATCCCCCCTCACCTCCCCTCTCCCCACCGGGGCATAAGCGCTAACATAGCGTCCATTTCAATGGCCGTTCGCCCTGAGCTTGT
>CAZXXV010000394.1:0-4607 GCA_964644725.1 uncultured bacterium | reverse complement strand
ACCTGGGCGTACCCGTGGTGGATCCGGTGGTGGCTGCAGTGAAACTCGCGGAGGCGTGCGGACCCGTCCGCCGAGGCCGCCGGGTGCGATAGGTCGCACCCGGTCGAAGTCCAAGAGGAGGAGGTGAGGCGGGGCGAGCCCCCGGACGTCGCGCACGAGATCCGCGGGGGATCGAGGGAGGGGTTAACCTCATGCCGAGGAGGGTAGAGCCATGGCGGCAAAAGTGGGTGAATTTACCATTCCTCTGGCCAAGATGTCGATCAAGCCCGTGCCGGGGCGGGTGGACTCCAAGGGGATCGTCAGCTCGATCTTCCTGTCTCTGGCCATGATCGGGCTGCTCCAGTTCGCCGAGCGACTGGACACCTTCTTCTTCGGAGGCCTCTTCCCCGTCGCGGGTCGGATCATCTCCATCACCATGATCGGGCTGGGGACCATGCTCTACGGCCTGGTGGGCGGGATCATCGTGGCCGACATCAATCCCCTCATTGCCACGGCCACGGGGACGAGCCCCATCGCCCCCTTCTGGTTGCTCACCAACGCGGCCCAGGCGGTCTGCGCGTGGCTGGTGGGGGCGCGGTTCAAGAACGTCATCTCCTGGCCCTGTGTCGTGGCGTACACGGTGGCGGCCTCCGTGGTGCTGGTGGCCATGTACATTCCGCTCCACGTCTTCTACTTCAAGATGCCCTGGCAGAAGATGCTGAACCTGTATGCGTTCCAGACGCTGCTCTCCATCCCGGTCCCGGCCATCTTCCTGCGGGGGCTGCTGGGCGTGATCCGGAACGCAGGGTTCGTGGAAGAGTAAGGCGGTCGCAGGTCGGACATGGCCCGCTTCCTGTACACCTTTGCCCTGGAAGGTCGCTCCTGGGTCACTCGACTTCACCCGATGACGATGGCCACGCTGGTTCTCAGCGTGGCCATCGTCGCCTTCTCGACGTTGCACCTCGGTGTCCTAGGGGCCACGCTCCTCGTGCTGCTCCTCTTCATGGTCGTCGGGCGTCTCCCCACCCGGACCACCCTGGCACCCCTGGTCCTCATCCTCCCGCTCTGTTTCTTCATCACGCTGATCCAGACCCTGGCTCGGCCCGAGGGTATCGTGGCATCCTGGAACCTGCTTGGGCGTGAAATCACGATCTCGGCCGTGGGCTTCATCTTGGGCCTGCGGATCACCCTGCGGGTGGTGCTCCTGGCGGTGATCCTCACGATCTTCTTCACGGTGGTCCATCCGGCCAAGTTCACCAAGGCCCTGTGCGACCTCAGGGTCCCCTTCAAGTACGCCTACAGCTTCACCCTGGCCCTGCGCTTCCTCCCCCTGATGCTGGAGGAGCTGGCCACCATCAGGAACGCCCAGCAGTCCCGGGGATATGATATCGATCAGGTGAACCCTTTCCTGCGGGTCTTCCGTATCTTCCCCCTGATGGTTCCCCTGGTTCTCATCGCCCTCCGCCGCGCCTCCACGATCGCCCTGGCGCTGGACCTGCGGGCCTTCGGTGCCCGTCCGGACCGGACGTTTTTCGTGGACGTGAATCGGGGCCCGCTGGACCTCGGCCTGCGGGCGGTCGGGCTCAGCGCCGCGGCCGTAGTGTTGATCGCGGCCATCGCGGGCTGGCTCTGAGGACCGTCATGCCCATCCTGAGCGTGCAGAATCTCACCTTCACCTATCCGGGCGTGACCGAGCCGGCCCTGGCCGGCGTCTCCTTCGACGTGGAGCGCGGGGAGTGCCTGGCGATATTCGGCGCGGCCAAGAGTACCCTGTGCCTGTGTCTCGCTGGCGCCATCCCGCACCTGATCTCGGGACAGATGGAGGGAGAGGTGATCGTGGATGGCCTCTTAACGCGCGCCGTCCGCCTGCCGGAACTCGCCACCAAGGTGGGCATGGTTCTCCAGGACCCGGAGAACACCCTGTTCAACATCACCGTGGGGGGGGATGTGGTCTTCGGCATGGAGAACCTGGGGGTGCCTCGGGACGAGATGGCCGCCCGGATGGAGGAGGCCATGACCCTGGTGGGGCTGGCGGGGTTTCACACGCGAATGTCCCACGAGCTGTCCGGCGGACAGAAGCAGCGGGCCTCCGTCGCCGCCGTCCTGGCCATGCGCCCCAGCATCCTGATCCTGGACGAGCCGACCCGCGAGTTGGACCCGCTGGGAACGGAAGAGGTGTTCGGCCTCCTGGCCCGCCTGAAGGAGCGCGGCACCACCATCGTGATCGTAGAGAACGATCCGGACCACGTGGCGCCCCTGGCGGACCGAATGCTTTTGCTGCGGCACGGGCGCGTAGAAGTCCTCGCGCCACCCCGCGAGTTCTATGCGCGCGTTCGGGACGACCCGAAGATCCGGTTCCCGCAGGTCACGGAGCTCTACCTTGCGCTCCAGGGGCGGGCCGCTCTCCCCGGGCGAATTCCCATCACCCTGGAAGAAGGAATCGAGACCCTTGGCCCTCTCTACCGGCGCGTCTGCCATTGAAGTGACGGACCTCCACTTCGTCTACCCTTCGGGCGTCGCCGCCCTGCGGGGCGTGAGCCTCACCATCGCTGCCGGCGAATTCGTCGGCGTCATCGGGCAGAACGGCTCGGGAAAGACCACCCTGGTGAAACACTTCAACGGGCTCCTCAAGCCCACGGGTGGCGTCCTCAAGGTGCTGGGTGTGGACACGCGGAGCAAGGGGGTGGCCGAGCTGGCCAAAGTGGCCGGCTACGTCTTCCAGAACCCGGACCACCAGATTTTCTGCAACACGGTTCGGGAGGAGATCGTTTTCGGCCCGCGCAACACGGGGATGCCGGCGTCCGAGATCGAGTCCAGCGTGCGCCACGTGATGGAGCTGCTTGACCTCCAGGGGCTGGAGGACCGTCATCCGTTCCGACTAAGTCGGGGCGAACGACAGCGACTGGCCATTGCCTCCATCCTGGCCATGCGGCCGCGCATCCTGATCCTGGACGAGCCGACCGGGGGACAGGACCGCCAGCAGGTGAGCCGGCTGATCGCGACGTTACGCCAGCTCAACGTCGAGGGGCATACCATCGTGCTCGTGACCCACGACCTCGAACTCCTGGCTGAGTGCACCGGCCGCGCGCTGGTCATGTTCCAGGGGGAGCTCTTGCTGGATGGCGAGCCGCGCGAGGTGTTCCGTGAGGTGGAGAAGTTGAAGCAGACCGCCCTGGCCCCGCCCCAAATCACCCGGTGGAGCCTGGCGGTCGGGCTGCCGCGCCTCTTCCTCACGGTGGCGGAGGCGGTCGCGGCCTACAACGAGGGCGGGTCCGGATCCGGGACCCAGTGAGAATGGAAGTGATGGACTGGATCACGAACCGTGTGAACGGAGAGCGGATGGAGGCGGACCTCGCCGCAATGGCGGAAATGACCCGTCGGGACCAAGCGGGCTACACGCGCCTGGCCTATTCCGAGGAGGACCGGCAGGCCCGGGCTTGGCTGCGAGAGAAGATGGCGGCAGCCGGACTGACCGTGCGGTTGGATCCGGCGGCAAACGTGATCGGCCGCCGCACGGGGGAATCGGAGGGCGGCGTCCTCGTCGTTGGTTCCCACATCGACACGGTGCCGAACGGGGGTCGGCTCGACGGGATCGCGGGTGTGGTGGCGGGCCTGGAGATCGCGCGAGTTCTCCACGAGGCGGGCCGCCCTCTGCGACACGCACTGGAAGTCATCGCCTTTACCAACGAGGAGCCCAACGCCTTCGGCATCTCCACCGTGGGGAGCCGCGCCATGGCCGGCAAGCTCACCGCGGCACGCGCCAGGGAACTGCGCGACCCCGGCGGGCGGACGTTAGCGGAGGCCATTGACTTCCTGGGTGGGGACGCCGTCCGCCTGGATGAGGCACGCCGGCTGCGCGGGGCTATCGCCCACTACCTGGAGTTACACATCGAGCAGGGGCCGGTGCTGGATGGGGAGCGGATTCCGGTCGGCGTGGTCATGGGGATTGCCGCCCCCACGCGGCTACGGGTTCGCGTGGACGGGCGCCCCGATCACGCGGGCACCACCCCGATGGGCATGCGGAAGGACGCGCTGGCCGGCGCGGCCGAGATCGTCCTCGCGCTGGAGCGCATTGCCACGGACGTGGGGGATTCGGTTGGCACCACCGGATGTCTGGTCAACCAACCGAACCACGCCAACGTGGTACCGGGCCATGTGGAGATGATGCTGGAGTTTCGCAGCATCTTCCCCGAGCGCATCGCCGTGGTGCGGGCAGGGCTCCTGGAGGCGATGCGGGAGATCGCCCGCCGACGAGGCCTCGAGGTCTCGTGGGAGTTCATGATGGAGGAGCGACCGCTCCAGATTCCGCCCGAGACCGTGGAGCTGGCCGCGACCGTCTGCGAAGAGTTAGAGATCGCCTTCCGGAAACTCCCCAGCGGGGCCTCTCACGATGCCAACCACATCGCCGAGATTGCGCCCGTTGGCATGCTCTTCGTCCCGAGCGTCGGCGGTCGCAGCCACTGTCCCGAGGAATTCACCGACACCGCCGATATCGCCGCCGGCACCCGCGCCCTCCTGGGATTGCTGCTCCGCCTCGACGCCCGTCCATAAGCCTAAACACTTCACCGCCAAGACGCCAAGGACGCCAACGGATTCCTCTAATTCAATTCCTGATGGGGAGAAGCCCC
>CAZXXV010000393.1:0-4620 GCA_964644725.1 uncultured bacterium | reverse complement strand
CGACGAAGCCAAGCGCATTTTTCGCCCGCGGAAAATCAAGAGGTTACAGTCACGCTCTCGGCCCAGCGACGATTTCTTCACACACTCTCAGTCGATGATGGATCGCACCCCCTCGGTGATCCGCGTCAATCGGCCTTTCTGGAAGGTGAAGCTGATGGCGTCCTTCCCCTCGCCGTACACCCAATCCTCTGTGCTTTCCCAGTACGTCTGAACCTTGGTGATCTTCGTCGGTTCGCCGATGGCCGCGCGCACGTCTCTGGGCAACTGGCCCAGCACGATCTTCTTCTGCTGGATCTGCTCGCGGATCTGGCCGTGATCGGCCGGCCAGCCGACCGTGACCAACATCGGAAGGAACAGGAGCACAATCACGAACAGCTTGAATCGCATGGGACCTGCCTCAACTGCCCTTCCTTAGACGTCTACCACAACCTGCGCCTCCCAGCCGCCCTCCGCGGGCCGCACCTGGAGCAGGTGGTAGGTGGCCGCCTTCACGTGCCCGACCAGGGGATGGCGGGCCCGATCCACCCGCTCGCCCCAGACCTCCGCCTCCAGCATGGTGTCGGAGAGACGCGTGATCCCAAAGGCGGCGGCCACGAACTCCTCGACCTCATAAAGGTACAGCAGCTCGTTGAGCCACGCCACCAGGAGCGTCTCCCGATCGCCCGCCTCGACCTTGACCGGGAGCATCCGCTCGGCGCGCGCCGCCCCGGGCTCCACCATGAGGCTCCACATGCCTCGGGCGGCGTTCACGAAGACCTCGGCAAGATCGCGGCCCCAGGCCCGAATCCCCTTGTCTGCGGTGACCGCGAAGATCTCGAACCCGGCAACGTCACGCATGGACACGCGGGACTATATCATGCCTGGGAGCAGTCTGGAAGCGCTCCCGGATGAACCCGGGGGTCACGTTGGCCATTGGGAATTGGCCATTGGTCATTCGTATCGCAGCGCCTCGATGGGATCGAGGAAGGCGGCCTTGTGCGCGGGATAGTACCCAAAGAAGATCCCGATGAGAGCGGACGAGCCGAACGCCATCGCGATGGATGCCGGCGTGATCAGCGTAGACCAGTTGGCCAGCATGGCGATGAGGGCGGACCCGCCCACGCCCAGGAGGATCCCCAGGATCCCGCCGATGAGAGCCAGCGTCACCGCCTCGATCAGGAACTGGCCCAGGATGTCGCGAGCGCGGGCGCCCACGGCCATCCGCAGGCCGATCTCCCGCGTGCGCTCAGTCACCGACACCAGCATGATGTTCATGATCCCGATGCCACCGACGAGAAGCGAGACCGATGCGATGGCTCCCAGCAGCAAGGTCATGGTCCGACTGCTTTCGGCCTGAGCGGCGAAGGCTTCGGCAAGATTCCGTACGTCAAAATCGTTATCCTGGTACGGTTGAAGATGGTGACGCTGCCGAAGGAGGTCCGCCACTTGCTGCTGAATGTCCGAGAGGAGGTCGGCAGACGCTGCTTTGATCTGGATGACACCAACGAAACGGGCGTTCGCCTGACTCACCCCCAGGACGCGCTTCTTGGCCGTGGAGAGAGGGATGAGTACTACATCATCCTGATCCTGCCCCCAACTGGACTGTCCCTTCCGGGTGAGCAAGCCGATCACCGTGAAGGGCACCTTCTTGACGCGGATGATCTGGCCGATAGCGTCGCCGCCACCGAAAAGGTTCTCCTTCACCGTCTGCCCCAGGACGGCCACCTTGGTGGCTCCGTCCAGGTCTTCGGGTATGAAGAACCTCCCCGACTCGAGGTCCCAGTCTCGGATCAAGAGGTAGTCCGGGGCGGTCCCCTGGATCGCGGTGGACCAGTTCTGATTGCCGAAGACTATCTGAGCGACCCCACGCATGGAGCCGCTGGCGGCCACAACCCCGGGGATCTCGACTGCAATGGCCTTCGCGTCGTCCTCGGTCAGGGTCATCGTGGAGCCCAACCCCATTCGCATCCCTCCACTCGTTGCGGTGCCGGGGAGGACGATAAGAAGATTGGAGCCGATGCTCGCGATCTGCTCCTGGATGCGGGCGGCCGCCCCGGTCCCCACCGACACCATCGCGATGACGGCTCCCACGCCGATGATGATCCCAAGCATCGTCAGGGCGGACCGCAGCTTATTCACCCGGAGGGCCCGCAGGGCGATCCTCACACTGGCGAGTACATACATGGAAGTTCTCCGCTACAGACTAACCACGGACGGAAAGCGCTCGGGCTTACGCCCGGCACCCTCCGAGGCCCGGGACGTTCACGTGAGGGCCACAAGCTCTGGTGTGGCGTCCCGCGGCGTCATGATCCGCTCATCCTTCAGGATGCGACCATCCCGGAACAGGATATGTCGGGAAGTATAGGCAGCTATGTCCGGCTCGTGGGTGACCAGGATTACGGTGATGCCATTTTCCCGGTTGAGCCGCTGGAAGATGGCCAGAATCTCTATGCTGGTCTTCGAGTCTAGATTCCCCGTGGGCTCGTCTGCCAATAGGATGGCGGGGTCGTTGATCAGGGCGCGGGCGATGGCCACCCGTTGCTGCTGGCCGCCCGAGAGTTGGTTCGGACGATGATGCTCTCGCCCCTGGAGCCCTACCTGTTGCAGGCGTGCCAGGGCCTTCGCGTGCCGCTCCCGGGCTGAGGCACCGTTGTACAGGAGGGGCAACTCGACGTTCTCCAGCGCGGTCGTCCGTGGCAGGAGATTGAAAGTCTGGAACACGAAGCCAAGCTTCCGGTTGCGGATCCGGGCGAGCTGATCCCGGTTCATCTCGCTCACGTTCTGCCCATCCAGGCGGTAGATACCGGACGTCGCCTTGTCCAGGCATCCCAGGATGTTCATGAAAGTGGACTTGCCCGAGCCGGACGGGCCCATAATGGCCACGAATTCCCCAGCTTCGATGACGAGGTTCACGCCGCGGAGGGCCTCCACAGCCACCTCGCCCATCTGGTAGATCTTGGTCAGGCCGTCAACTTCAATCAGCGCCATGTCGGATTTCGAATTTCGGATTTCGATTTTGTCGGAACGGCTACCCGCGACTACAGGCGGAGGCGTGGTGGGCCGCCGGACGGCCCGGATCCACCACGAGGTCCTGTGCCCAGTCCGACGATCACGGCCTCGCCTTCCTTCAGGCCGTCCAGGACCTCCGTCTTCTGACCGTCGCTGAGCCCGATGCGAACCATCCGTTCCACCGGTTTCCCATCCTGGAGAATCCAGATTCGCTGCTGTCCACCATTCGCAGCCACACGCGCGCCCAGTTCCGGCCCCCGCCCGGGACCCATCCCGGGGGAACTTGCCGGTCGCCCTCCGGCCGATGCCTGGGGTCCACTCTGCCCCGCCGGGCTGCCAGCCCGCGAACCAGACGACCCCGCAGGTTGAGCCGCATCGACACGGACCCGGAACGCTGCATTGGGCACCAGGAGCGCATTCTCGTGTCGAGCCACCAGAATCTTCACGTTGGCGGTCATCCCGGGCTTCAATTTCAAGTCAGGATTGGAGACGGCCACCACCGTGACATAGGTCACCACGTTCTGGAGAACCTGAGGGGCCTGGCGGATCTGGACGACCCGGCCACTGAAAATCAGGCCGGGGTATGAGTCTACGGTGAACGTGGCCTCCTGATCCAACGCGATGCGACCGATGTCCGCCTCATCCACGTTGGTATCCACTTCCATCTTGGTGAGGTCCTGGGCGATGAGAAACAGCGTCGGGGCCTGAAGGGAGGCGGCCACGGTCTGCCCTACGTCCACATTGCGCGAGACGACCACGCCATCCACCGGGGCCCGGATGTATGTGTTGTTCAGATCCACCTGGGCCTGGGCGAGGGCGGCCTCCTTCTGCTGCACGGTTGCCTCGGCAGCCGCGAGCAGGGCCCGAGTGACGTCTAGCGCCGCCTGGGATGCCCGCAGGCTCGCCTGCGCTGCCTCCAACTGTGCCTGCGCGGAATCCAGTGTGGCTTGGGCTGAGTCCCGTTCCTCCTGGGAGATACCGCCCTCCTGGAAGAGGCGCACCCGAGCTTCGGCTTTGATCTTGGCGTCCCGGAGGGCCACGTCCTGCCGGACGACGTTGGCCTTCGCCGTGGCAATGTCCGCCTCGGCCTTGACCCCGGCAGCCCGCTGGTTCAGGACAGCCGCCCGGGCGCTGTCGAGGTCCCCCTTCGCCTGGTTGACCTTAGCCTCGAAGGTGGCCGGGTCAATCCGGGCGATCAGCATTCCTTTCTTCACCGGGGAGTTGTAATCCACCAGAAGCTGACTGATCGTCCCGGAGACCTGGGTCCCCACCTGGACCGTGATCACCGCGTTCAGCGTCCCGGTGGATGAAATGGTGGACTGGATGTCCCCCCGTTCCACCGGCGTGGTCCGGAACGAGGCCTTACCCTTCCCGTCGCTGAACCAGTAGAAACCACCGGCCCCACCGAGGATCAGCACGGTCAGGATGGACACGAAGGCCAATTTGCCACTGGTCATGGGAGGATCACTCCTTGAGGTAAGCAGAATTAACCCTCCCAGTTTAATGGGTGCATAAGGTCCTGTCAAAACCTATCTGCCTTGGCTCTTTGCCTACACATGACGCCGCAGCGGCACCTCGCCAGCCGTGGGCGAGGGGCCTTACAAGGCAAATCCCCTGCCTCGGCCCATCCAG
>CAZXXV010000392.1:0-4625 GCA_964644725.1 uncultured bacterium | reverse complement strand
CCCGTAGAAGTAGCGAGCTGTCCGGCCCTGCGGGGTGAGGATCACGACCCCCGCGGCGTGGGCGTACTGATCCGTCTTGGCGTCGTAGGTGTAGCGGAACCCGATGGCCTGTGTAACCCGCCGGATTGACGCCTCCTCCCCGGTCAGGAAGTGCCAGCCCTCCACCACACCCGGGCGGGCGTATTGCTGGGTGGCCAGGTCCTTCTTGGCGGCGGCCTGAGCCGGCGTCTCGCGTGGATTGATGCTCACCGTTACGATGTTGAAGTCCTTCCCCATGTCAAAGGAGACCGGCCGGAGGCTCCTCGCCAGCCCATCCAGCAACAAGGGACACAGCGTCGTGCAGGAGTAATAGACCGGGACGAGGATCACGGGCTTCCGGCCGAAATAATCGCCCAGCGTCACGGCCCGTCCGGTCTCGTCGCGGAACGCGGCGTCCGGCGGCACCTGCTCGTTCAGCCGCTGGTCAA
This sequence comes from uncultured bacterium, assembly GCA_964644725.1. Taxonomy (GTDB): domain Bacteria; phylum Methylomirabilota; class Methylomirabilia; order Methylomirabilales; family 2-02-FULL-66-22; genus 2-02-FULL-66-22. Next base: position 4,158 of record CAZXXV010000392.1, on the reverse strand, counting down.
AGCCCACATCGTTGAAGATGGGGGGCAATACCGTATGCGCCGAGGCGGGGACGGGGCTCAGCGCAACCAGGATCCCGCAGAGAGCCAGGACGACAGCTGCCCTTCGCGGCGGCGCGAGAAAAATCCGTGCACTCATTTGCGCTTCACCTTTGCCGCCTCACTCTTACCGCCGGCGGCCGGCAACCCGCGTTCGGACAAGAGCTGCATGGCCCGATCGATGGGGATCCGGACCACGCCCGTGGCGTGGTCGACCCAGCCGTAGCTGTTCAGTGCCGCGTCCTCCGCGGCGCGAAACTCCTGCGTGTCCTTGGGCGCAAACACCTGGAGGCGTGGCTCCGGCGGCGTCGCCGGCTTCGCCAGTGGGGAGGGAAGTGCCTCGGTGTGTGCCAGACGGCTGGCCGAGTAGTCATAAATCCACATCGACACCACGAGGACCCCGACGATCATTACGGCAAGTACCACGAGGAAGGTCATGATGGCCCGGGGCTTCAGGTCGCTCAGCTCGTGTCCCGGTGTCGGCGCCTTGCCCGGGCCGCCCGGATGCTTCGCCTCAGCCATGATCAGGCCCCGTGTGCCTGCTCGGGCACGCCCACGAACCGGGGGTCGTGGAGCGGGAGCAGCGACTTCCCTTGAAGCTGCCCCAGGAATGCCCACAACCAGACTCCCCCGATACCGACGGGGGCGAGGACGTCCATCCAGTGGATGGAAATCTGCCCGGGGTGAAACGCCGGCACCACTATGAAGAACAGATCCACCAGACGCATGCAGAGCAAACCGACCGCCACGCCGACCAGGATCTCGGCTCGTCGCTTCGTCACGCGGGACAGCAACAGCAGGAAGGGGACGGCGAAGTGGAAGGCGATCAGGAACACGGCCACCCACATCCAGCCACCTGCCATCCGGGAGACGTACCAGGGGATCTCGTCCGGCAGGTTCCCGGACCAGATGATCAGGTACTGGGAGAAGGCCATGTAGGCCCAGAGCATGACGAAGGCCAGGATGAGGTTTCCCAGGTCGTGGAAGTGTTGCGGGGACACCACGCCAGTGAGGGGCCCGCGGTCGGCCAGCCGCGACGACATCGCCACAACGAAACACAGCGCGGCAAGTCCCTGGCCGACCATGAACATGGCTCCGAAGATCGTCGAGTGCCATTGCGGCCCCAGCGTCATGGCCCAATCGAAGGCGGCGAAGGTCACGGTCACGCCGTACAGGATCAACCCTGGGCCGCTGAGCCGTTGGAGCCGTCGCGTGAGATTCGGGGCAGCCGTGCGATCCTGCTCCAGTGACCACTTGCTCAACAGGGATGCCAGGGCAATCCAGACCACGAAGTACACGATCAATCGAGCGAAGAAGAACGGGGCGTTCAGATACGGCTGCCGGTGCCGCAGGATCTCCTGCGCCGCGACGGCCTCCGGCCGGGCCCACAGATACAGCTCCCGCAGGCCGAACAGGAGCGGCACGAACAAGAGCGCCATGAGCGGCAGGGTCCGGGCCCCCGACTCCAGCACGCGTTGGATCACGAATCCCCACCTGCCGCTGACCAGGTGGTGCAGCATGAGGATTGCCAGGCAGCCGAGGGCGATGCCGATCCAGAACAGGTACGCCGTGAGGTAGGCGTGGAAGAACTCGGGGGGGCTCACGAAGGCCCCGACCGCGCACAGGAGGAGCGCCACGGCGCCCACCACGAGCGACCGGGTCCGGAGCTGATCCACCTCACGCGGCCAGGCCTCAGGCTGATTCATTCCTTCTTCCTCTGAAGCTGCTCTCGTGCCTCGGGTGGGACGTCCTCCAGCCTCGCATTCTGGCTCAACTGCAAGGCGCGGATGTATGCGGCGATCGCCCAGCGGTCCGCCGGGGGGACCTGGGCGGCGTAATCCGGCATGGATCCGAAGCCGTTGCTGATGACGTCAAAGAAGTGGCCGATGGGCGCTTCTCGTAGCCGGTCGATGTGATACGAGGGCGGGCGCCGGTAGCCTCGCAGCACGACCATGCCTCCGCCGCTACCGGTGCGATCGTGACAGGGCGGGCAGAAGATGTTGAACCGCTCCTGCCCGCGCTCGAGAAGCTCCCGCGTCAGCGGGACCGGCAGGGTGGTGACCAGCTCTCCCCCCGACTTTCCGGTGTAGAACCGCTCGTCGGCCCGAAGTTGCCCTCGGGCGACCGTGCCCGGCTCCAGAGGCCGCGCGGACCGGTCGTCCCCGAAGAACGTGCTCTTCGCGAGCGGCTTGTACCTCGGCTGGTCCGCCATCTGCTGTCGGCACCCAGCCAGCAATAGAAGGCAGAATGCAGTAAGCAGCAAGGCACACGACCGGTCACGGACGACCAATGATCGCTGCGCCATCGCGCCTGCCTTCTGCTTTCTGCCTGCTGCCTGCTGGATCCGGTCAGTGGGCAACTTCGGATACCTCTCGCGGCTTCAGGCTCTCCAGGAATTGCCGGGTTCCCTCACGGTCGAAGCGGGGGTCGGCGGCCTCGATGCAGAGGAAGAACCGGTCGCGGCTGGCCCGCCCGAAGGCGGGGACATTGAAGACCGGGTGATAGGGCATGGGCAGCCTGTTCAGCGCAATCATCCCGACGACCGCCGTGAGCGCGGCAAAGAGAATGGTCACTTCGAAGGTGATCGGGATGTAGGCCGGCCAACTGTTCAGCGGGCGGCCACCGACGTTGATCGGGTAATCGAAGACCGTCACATAGTACTGGGATGCGAATCCGACGATGGCGCCGACGATGCCGGCGATCAAAACCAGCAAGGGGAGCCGGGTGTGATGGAAACCGATGGCCTCGGACAGTCCCTCCACCGGGAAGGGGCTGTACGCGTCCATGCGGCGGTATCCCTCCGCGTGAGCGTGCTTCGCCGCGGCCAGTAAGTCCTCCGGCGTGTCAAACTCCGCCATGAGGCCGTAGATCGGAAGTGTCGCGTTCATGGCTCAATCCCCGGGTGCCGTGGACAGCGCTTGCCGCCTCGAAGCCTCACCCCTCGCCGGCGCCGGCAGCAGCGTCCGCATCTCGAAGATGGAGATCATGGGGAGGCCCCGGATGAATAGGAAGATCAGCGACAGGAACAGGCCGATCGTCCCCAGGTACAGCCCCCAATCCCAGATAGTGGGATAGTACATCCCCCAGGAGGACGGCAGGAAGTCGCGGTGGAGGCTCGTCACCACGATGATGAACCGCTCCAGCCACATCCCGACATTCACGAAGAGGGCAACCACGAACAGCATGGCTACGTTCCTCTTCACCCGATCCGACCAGAGGGCCTGCGGCACCAGGATGTTGCACAGGATGAGGGCCCAGTAGAGCGGCGCGTAGGGGCCCGTCATTCGGTTCCAGATCGCATAGCCTTCGTAGGTATTCCCGCTGAACCACCCCATGAAGGTTTCCATCAGGTACCCGTACGCCACGATCAATCCCGTCGCCAGCATGACGTTTGCCATGTTGCGCAGGTGCCGCATGGTGATGAGATCTTCGAGGCCGTAGATCTTGCGGATGGGGATGGTGAGGGTGAGCACCATGGCGAAGCCGGAGTAGATGGCCCCGGCCACGAAATAGGGCGGGAAAATCGTCGTGTGCCAGCCCGGGACGATGCCCACAGAGAAGTCGAAGCTCACGACGCTGTGTACTGAAACAACCAGGGGAGTCGCGAGGCCGGCCAGGAGCAGATAGGCGGTCTCGTACCGGTGCCAGTGCCGGGCGGATCCCCGCCAGCCCAGGGCCAGGACCCCGTAGATGATCTGGACCAAGCGATGTTTCGCCCGGTCGCGAAGGGTCGCCAGGTCGGGGACCAGCCCCACATACCAGAAGAGCAATGACACGGTGGCGTAGGTGGAGACAGCGAACACGTCCCAGACCAGCGGGCTCCTGGGTTGCGGCCAGAGCCGCATTGTGTTGGGGATCGGCAGCAGCCAGTACGCGAACCAGGGGCGGCCTACGTGCAGCAGTGGGAAGAGCCCTGCGCAGGAGACCGCGAACAGCGTCATGGCCTCGGCGAAGCGGTTGATCGAGGTGCGCCACTCCTGGTTGAGCAGCAGGAGGATCGCCGAGATCAGCGTGCCGGCGTGGCCGATCCCGATCCACCAGACCAGGTTGATGATCGCGAAGCCCCAGCCGACCGGCATGTTGATGCCCCAGATCCCCGTGCCCTTCATGAACAGGTAGCCC
>CAZXXV010000391.1:0-4630 GCA_964644725.1 uncultured bacterium | reverse complement strand
CTCACCCTGTCCCGTTCGGCTGAGCTCACGACGAAGCCTCTCCCGCAACGGGGCGAGGGGATCAGGAAGTGGGCCCCTCTCCCGGGTACCCCCCGGGTGTGGTGTGGGAGAGGGCACCCAGGGGGTACCCGGTGAGGGTGTCTCAGGGATCCGTATTGGGTTTTATTGGGTTCGGAGGGCGAGGAAGCGACGAGAGATGAGGCGTCTCGCTATGGGATCGACAATGAGACCTAGGGACTCGAGGGCAGCCGTCCCGAGAACCGCGGCATCTCCCGGCTCGCCGAAGACCACCGGCGTGATGGTTTCGTGTCCATCGACTGCGAGAGAGGCCACACCGACGCGTCTTCGAATCACGGCTCCCGATGCGGCCTCGAATTCGCGTTCCGCCCAGCGAGGTGCGATCTCAAGGTTCGCCAGCACATCGGCGGGAATAAAACTGATCGTGGCTTCCGTATCCACGAGCATCTCTAGCCTGGCAGAACTTCCCGGCTCTGTCGGATGCGCGACCGTGACGGCAACTGAGAATGTCCCCATTGGAGGTCCCTTCCTACCGCTTTCTTTATCACATAATCCGTCAGGTCGACAAGTTTCCCTGGGGAATGGTTCCCTCGCCGGCTCCCCACCGAGGGGGGTTGATCTACGGAAGATGAATCCCTGAAGGCTCAGGGCTTGGGGCGGCCGCCAGGGCGATAGCCCTCCAGGTCGAGCACCACGTACTGGTAGCCCGCCGCCTTGACCTGCTCGACGACGGCGGCCGCTACGCTCGCGTCCAGCAGGCGCGCGCGCTCCTCTGGGGGGAGTTCGATGCGCGCGATGGCCTCGTGGTGTCGGACGCGCACCTGGCGGAGGCCCAAAGTGCGAAGCGCCGCTTCCGCTCGCTCCACCTGCGTGAGGCGCTCGATTGTCACGGGAATCCCGTGGGGGATGCGGGAGGCGAGACAGGCCATCGCCGGTTTCTCCCAGGTCGGTAGACCCAGCCCCCGGGAAAGCTCGCGGATGTCCGCCTTGGTCAGCCCCGCCTCCACCAGGGGGCTTCTGACCCCGTACTGGCGGGCCGCCTCCCGGCCCGGGCGAACGTCCCCGAGGTCGTCCAGGTTGGCCCCGTCCAGCACCCAGGCGCAGCCTTCGACCCGGGCCAGGGGCCCCAGCCGCTCGTAGAGCTCGGTCTTGCAGAAGTAGCAGCGGTCCGGCGCGTTGGCCACGTACCCCGGCTGCGCGAGCTCCGCCGTCTCGATGAACTGGTGCCATGCGCCGATCCGCCGGGCCAGGGCCGCCGCCTCGTCGCGCTCGGCAGCAGGAACACTGGGCGACAGCCCGGTGACCGCCAGGACATTCTCCTCCCCCAGGCACTCCACCGCGACCGCCAGCAGGAAGGTGCTGTCCACCCCTCCGGAGAATGCGACCAGGACGCGGCCCATGTCCCGGAGCAACTCCTGGAGCGCCTCGTAACGGGACGCCAGGGCTGGCGGGATCGAGGTCATCACGGGTGGCGTCATGTCCCCGATCTCCTGTCGGGGTCCACCGGATGCAGCATCGCCTCCAGAGACACCATCTCCGGCAGGACGAAGAAGTGGCCCTCGATCCGCTGCTCCGGATCCTCGAACAGCGCTCGGACCACCAGAACCTCCGACCCCTGCTCCCCGAGATCGGCCATCACCTGCCGCGTCAGCCCGGGCTGGTCATTCAGGTGGATCTCGGGGGGCGACGGCAGTAGACGCTTTCCCAGGAGATCGCCGAGCCCGCTCAGGAAGGACGAGACCAGGATGTTCCCCACCTCCTGCACCGCTGACTGCTCGTGGTCTGACAGCGACCGCGGCTCTTCTCGCGCCCCGAGGAGCAGCCGCAGCATCCGAAGAATGGCTCGCAGGGGAAACAGGATGATGATCTGACCGCCGGTTTCCCCCGCGATCTGGAACCGCAGGCCGGCCATGACCCCGGTGTCGGCCGCGGCCAGCAGTGCGGGCACGGCGTCTATGGACACGGTCGTGATCCCCGAGACCGCCAGCCGCACCGGATGCCCCAGCAGGGCCGTCAGCGATTGAGCAGCCCGCCCCAGGCTGTGTTCGCTCAGGATGCGAAGCTTGACCAGCGTCGCGTCTCGGATCCGTCTCTGGGCGGTCATTGCACTCTCCGCTTGGCTTCCTGCCACCTCTCGGCGCGGATCCGGTCGATGCCTGGCGGTTTCGGGAATCCGCCCCCGACGCCGCACCGCGAACAGGGGGGCCCACAGACCGGTGCCGCGTCAGCGGGATGCGGGTTCATAGCGTGTTGATGTCCAGGATGAGGACCGTGCTCCCGTCCCCCAGGATGGTCACACCCGCAAAGCCGCGCAGGCCCTTCAGAGCCTTGCCCAGCGACTTGACCACGACCTCACGATACCCCACCAAGCGATCCACCACCAGTCCCATCAGGCGTCCCCGCATCTCGCACAGAACCAGCAACTGGCGTGCGCTGGCCTCTTCCTCGGGACAGCCCAGGATCCGCCTCAGCCGCACCAGCGGGATGAGCATGCCGTCCCGCGCCACCATCTCCTGTCCCTGGGAGCGCTGGATCTCCTCGGACTCCACCTCCAGGATCTGCTCCACGTAGGAAACCGGCAAGGCGTAGCGTTCCCCTCCCACCTCGATCAGGAGGACCGCCACCACCGCCAGGGTCAGGGGAAGCTTCAGCGCGAAGGCGCTCCCCTGGCCCAGGACCGACTCGATGACCAGGCTCCCGCGGAGGGACTCGACCGCAGTCCGCACCACATCCATGCCCACGCCCCGTCCCGAGACGTCCGTGACCTCCTTGGCGGTGCTGAAGCCCGGCAGGGTGATGAGATACAGGACCTCGGTATCGGAGAGGCTGTCGTGCTGCTCCCGCGTGATGACCCCCCGCTCCAGCGCCACCCGGCGTAAGACGGCGGGGTCCATGCCTCGGCCGTCGTCGCTCACCCGGATGACGACGCTCTCCCGCTCCTTGCTGGCCTCCAGGCAGATCGTGCCGGTAGGGGGCTTCCCGTTTCGCACGCGCTCCTCCGGTGGCTCGATGCCGTGGTCAATGGAATTCCGGAAGATGTGCAGGAGCGGGTCCGGCAGTTCCTCCAGGATCGCCCGATCCAACTCGATCTCCTTCCCCAGGATCTCGAAGTTCAACTCCTTTCCCCGCTTGCGCGCCAGGTCCCGCACGGCCCGGGGAAACCGATCGGCGATGAGCTCCAGGGGCATCATGCGGAGCTTCATCGCCTGCTGCTGGAGGCCTTTCACCAGGCTGTCCAGCCGTCCGACGCTCTCGTGCAGGGCGCGGGAGGGAATCGCCTGGCTCTCCTCCAGGAGGCCTCCCTTGGCCGTGACCAACTCGCCCACCTGGTCCATCAGATCATCCAGCAGCCGGGTGTCCACCCGGATCATGGTGGCGGTCCGTCCGGAGGGTGTCATGGGTCCCCCGGGTCCAGGCGTGGGGACGGCGGGCGCCCGCGTCTCCTTGGCGGGTGGGGCAACCGGCCGGACCTCGGCTGGCACGCCGCCTCCTTGGCTTCGAGGAGGCTGCTCCCGTGGCGGCGGCTCGGGCCGGCTCCCCTCTTCCCCGGGCTCCACGGGGCGGACGATGACGGACGCCACGTCCGGCAGGCTGGCAAGAAAGGCCTGGACCTCGGCGGCGGACCGGGACGTCCCGAGCAGTATCGAGAGGCTCCCGGAGAATTCTCCAGCCTGGACCTCGTCCATCGAGGGGGTGGAGCGGACCAGCTCCCCCAGGTCCCGCGTCCGCCGCAGCGTGATGTAGGCGCGTGCGGAGGGCAGCGGGGCGTCGGGCGCGATCTGGATTTCCACGGTAAAGAGGGCGAGGCCCTTGGCCTCGGCTCGCTGTTGGGCGGCCGCGACCTCCGCCCGGTCGGCCGGCGCCGAAGCGGCGGGTCCCGGGCCAGTGGCCAGGAGGGACGCGACCTTTGCCACGTAGGGATCGGCGGTGAGCGACGGGGCCTGACCGGCGGCGATCTCCTCCACTGCACGGCGCAACAGGTCCACGCCCTCGAAGAGCATGTCCACGCCCTGGCGATCCAGGACACCCTTGCCGCCGCGGAGCCGGTCCAGGTAGTCCTCCATCCGGTGGGAGACCTTGGCCAGCTCCTCGTAGCCCATGGACGCTGACATCCCTTTGAGGGAGTGGGCCTCGCGGAAGAGCGTGTCGATGGCTTCGCGATCCCCACCATCCTGCTCCAGCGCCAGCAGGAGTCCGTCCATCTTCTGGAGGTGCTCCTGCGACTCGCTGACGAACATCTTGATGTACTTCGACATGTCCATGGGTCACCTATTCGCGAGTGGGCGAGACCACCGGAACGGGAAGATCCGCCACCCCCACGCATACCTCTCGGATGGCGGCGGCCATCTCGTCAATAGGCACCATGCGGTCCGCCACCGCCGCCTCCGCCAAGGCCCGCGGCATCCCGTAGACCACGGCCGTCTCTGCGGACTCGGCCAATACCACGCCGCCCCGGGCCTTGATGGCGCGCGCGCCGGCAAGCCCGTCGCGCCCCATCCCAGTGAGGACCACCCCCACGGCCCGAGGTCCAAAGGCCTCCGCCACCGAGGTGAACAAGGTATCCACCGAGGGACGCACACCGTGGCGCGCCGGGTCTTCCGTGAGCCGAGTC
>CAZXXV010000390.1:0-4633 GCA_964644725.1 uncultured bacterium | reverse complement strand
CGCGATTCACCATGTGTCGGCCCTCCTCGGTGCAATGAAGGATCGCACGACGGTTCCTGCCGTTCTGCTTTATCCCGGAGTGGCGGAAGGTCCGACGGGGCTGAGGCTCTACGGCATGAGCCAGCGCGACGTCATGGCAAGCTATCACGTCAACATTTATCGAGGCGGATCATGACGGAACTGAAGGTTGGTGAGATTTTTGAGCGCGACATCCATCGCCGAATCGAGGAGGTCGTCAAGGTTGACCAGACGAACGAAACGGTGGTGGCCGAGGAGATCGCCGAGTATGTCGTGACCGACGCGATCGCCCGATCGTACCGCGGCGTCCTACAGGCCATTGCGAACTCCGTGTCGGAGCCTACCGAAGGCGTCGGGATCTGGGTGTCAGGGTTCTTCGGGTCGGGGAAGTCGAGCTTCGCGAAGATCTTAGGGTACATCCTGGAGGACTGCCAGGTGCTGGGCGAGCTGGCCACCGACCGGTTCCTACGCCGGATCAAGGATGAGGGTCTGGCGAATCTGCTCCGGTGGATGAATACCCGCCTGCCGATGACGTCGGTCGTCTTTGACATCTCGGAGGACCGGTTCGTGCGAACCACCGCCGAGCGAGTGAGCGAGGTCATGTACCGGGCGTTCCTGCGAACGCTTGGGTACGCAACCGATTTCGACCTGGCAGAGCTGGAGATCGGCCTGGAGAAAGTAGGGAGGCTTCCGGCCTTCGAAGAGGCGTATCAGCGCAGGTACGGTAGGCCATGGGTCGAGGGCCGTATGGAGGGGGGGTTTGCGATCAGCGAGGCCAGCGCTGTCCTCCACGACCTAGATCCCGCCACCTACCCAGCGGCGGATTCCTGGGCGCGCTCCAGGGGGCACACGGATATCTCTCCCAATCAGTTCGCGGACCGCGCCTTCGACCTGATGCGCCGCCGGCGCCCGGGCCGTTCCTTGGTTTTCGTCATTGACGAGGTCGGGCAGTATGTCTCCCGCAGCGTGGACAAAATGCTCGACCTAGCCGGGGTCGTGCAGGCGTTCGGGAAGACGGGGCGAAATCTCGTCCAGAGTAAGCAGGCCGACGGCCAAGCCTGGATCGTGGTAACCGCGCAGGAGAAACTGGACGAGGTGATGGATGCTCTTGGAGGCAAGAAGATCGAATTGGCCCGGCTGGAGGCGCGTTTCCCAATCCGGGTTGATCTGGTCCCTGCAGATATCTCCGAGGTGGCGAGCAAGCGGGTGCTCACGAAGAAGCCGGAGATCGAGCGGCACTTGGAGCAGCTCTTCGAGGAGCGGGGAGCCCGTCTGAACCTGCTGGCCCGGCTCGAACGCACTTCACGTCCAAGCCAGATTTCGCGGGAGGCCTTCGTCAACTTGTATCCCTTCCCCCCCCATTTCATCGACTTGGCCATCGACATCGTCTCAGGGATCCGCCTTCAACCGGGCGCGCAACGGCACATCGGGGGCAGCAATCGTACCATCATCAGCCAGACCCAGCAGGCCATCACCGCCGAGGGGGTAGGCCTGGCAGAGGCGCCTGTCGGCCGCCTGGTGACGCTGGACCTTCTCTACGACCTCCTACGATCCAACATCGCCTCCGAGCGGCAGAAGGACATCTTCGACATCGAGCGCCGGTTCCCCGACATGCCATTGGCGGCCAAGGTGGCCAAGGCGATCTGTCTGCTCCAGTACGTCAAGGACCTGCCCAGGACCATCGAGAACATCGCGGCGCTCTTGTATCCAGATCTGACGAGTGACTCCGTGCGTGAGCAGGTCCAGGCGGCGATTGAGGCGCTCGAGCGCGCCCAGTTCATCCGGCTGGCGGAGGATGGGTACAAGCTCCAGAGCTTGCAGGAGAAATCGTGGGAGACCGAGCGGCGGGCCATCGAATCGAAGCCGGCGGAGCGGAGCCGGCTCCTCCGCGAGGTGCTCGGGGAGGTGTTTGCGGATCCGGCCGTCCGCGTCTATAAGCACGCGGGTCTCCGAACGTTTCGCGTGGGGATCACTGTGGGCGGTGAGCGGGCCGGGGAGGAAGGCGACATCGAATTCAACGTGGTCGTTGCCGAGGATCCACAAGAGTTGGGAGACCGGTGCGCCGAGACGCGGGAGCTAAGCCGCGAGAAATCCCGCGAGCATGCGCTCTTCCTGGTGTTGCCGCTGACCGAGGCGGTGCACCGCGGCATCGAGGAGGTCTTCCGCTCCCGCGAGATGATCGACCGATACGAGCGGCAGACCGGAAAGCTCACGGGGGAAGAGATCACACTCCTCGGCGACGAGAAATCCCGCCGGGACCGGGCCGTCCGGACTCTGCGAGCTTCCATGACGGAGACGGTCCTCGGCGGCTCCGTCTTCTTCCGAGGGGTCGAGCGCGCCCTCGCCACCATGGGGCAGACGCTCTCTGAGGCCGTTCACGGGATCCTAGCCTGGAGTGTGCCGGATCTCTACCCGAAGTTCGCCTTGGGCGCCCGTCCGGTGGCGGGCGAAGAAGCCACCCGGATTCTCACGGCAGCAAACCTCAACGGACTTCCGCCCGTGTTCTACGAGGGGCCGGAGGGATTGGGCCTGGTCGTCCGGCAGGGCGACCGGTTCGTCCCAAACCCGAATGCTGAGATTGCCAAGGAGATTCTGGACCACATCCGTCGTCAGCATTCCTATGGTTCACGGGTGACCGGCAAGGCGCTGGAGCAGCACTTTCGTGGGATCGGATTCGGGTGGGAACTGGACATCGTCCGGGTGGTCCTCGCGACGCTCCTCCGGAGCAATCAGATCGAGGTGACCACCCAGGGGCGGCGAACCAGGAAGTACGATGATCCGTTAGCCCGCGAGGCCCTGAGCAAGCTCCCGACCTTCCGGGCGGCCACGTTCGCGCCGCGAGAGACGCTCGACCTCAAGATGCTGACCGGGGCCGCGCGAAACTACGAGCAGCTCGTTGGGGCCGAGGTGGACATCGAGGAGGGGGCTATCGCCCGGGCAATCCAGGATCTCGCCCGCGAGGAGCGGGACAAGGTCGTACCCCTCCGGGCGAAGATGTCCGCCCTCAAGCTTCCCGGTCTGGAATTCCTTTTCGACTACCAGCAGACGCTGGACGGCCTCATCGAGAGTCCTGCGGATGAGTGCGTGGCCACACTTGCGCGGATTGGGCCGAGCCTGCGCGAAGGCCGCGACCGCGTCCGCCGGTTCGTTGAGGCGACGAACGATGCAGGACTAGAGCGATTGCGGATGGCGCGCGCAGTCCTCCTCTTCAAGGCCCCCCAGCTCGGACGGCGGCTTCTGCCGGCCGATCCGGTGCGTGACGCTGTGCGTCGCCTGGAGCAGAACCTTCACGCGGAGTCGTTCCCAGAACGCCTGCCGTTCATTGCAGAGGATGCGGCAACCATTAGCCGAGCCTTCGATGACATGTACAAGGCCCTGCATCGCTCGCGGGGCGAGGTGTATGCAAAGGCAGTCGAGGAAGTCAGAGGAACCCCGGAGTGGCCCCAAGTCCCTCGGGAAGTGCAGGATCGGGTCCTGAGGCCACTTCTGGCTCGGGCCTGTGAGGAGCTCGTGGATGAAGTGACTGAGCATGGCTGCGGCACGTGCCAAGCAACGCTGGACCAGCTCGATTCTGATCTCGCGGCGGTGGAGGGGCTCAAGCGCGAGATCCTGGCCGAAGTCGAGCGCCTCACTGGTACCGAAGACCGCATTCAGCGTGTGCGGGTTTCAGAGTTCTTCCGTGGGACGGTCTCCGACACGGAAGAGTTCAGGGCGGCGCTCCGTCGGCTGGAAGAGCAGGTGGTCAAGCTCCTGAGTGAAGGGTACCGAGTCATCATCGAGTGACGCCATCCGGCCAACGCCATGTATCCCATCCTGGATGCCACGGGCTGGAGGTCGGTGGTTCAGCCTCGCCCCTCGGGGCGGCTGGAAAAGGAGTTGCTGATTGATCCAGCGGGTGACGTGTACATCTTCAAGTGGCCAGAAAAGCCTGGCGAGGCGTGGGCCGAGAAGCTGGCCGGTGAACTTGGACACCTATTTGACCTGGAGATGGCGGAGGTGGAACTCGCTATTCGCGAGAATCCCACTACCCTGCAACGGCGTGGTACCCTCTCCCGTCACTTCCGTTATCGAAAAGGCCAAGAGGTTACGGGGCGCTGGGAGCCGGGTGTGGACCTCCTTCAGGAGATGCTCCCAGGCTATGATGGGATGAGCCAATATTCATACCAACGAGTCCGAGCAATCCTGGAGCCCCTCGGCATCTTGTTGGACTTCCATCGGATGCTGGTTTTCGACGCGGTCATCTGCAACATTGACCGGCATGATGAGAACTGGGAAGTGTTCGAGCGTCGCCGCCTCACCCCGATCTTCGACAACGGGCGCATCGAGGTGGCGTTCCTGACGCCGAAGAAGCAGTTGGGGCTCCTCGGGGATGCAGAATCCCGCCACAAGCTGTACACGGAGTCCCGACCTGCCTTCCGATGGGAGCCGGAGGTAGGAGACTTCTACGATCCCCACCAATTCGGATTCCTGGAGGTCCTGCGACAGGAACATCCCGATGAGTTCGCGATGGCGGTTGAGCCGTTCTTCCGGGTCTCGGCTGAGGTGATGGATCACTGCGTTGACGAGCTCCCGGACGAGTTCATCCCGGCCCCCTGCCGGAAGCTGGCAAAGATCA
>CAZXXV010000389.1:0-4639 GCA_964644725.1 uncultured bacterium | reverse complement strand
TGTTGACACTGGATTGGCGATCGAGTAGAAGGAGCATGCTTCTCATCCAGAGTGGCTGAGGGACTGGCCCGAAGAAGCCACGGCAACCCCACTCCAGAGGCCGAACGCGGGGTGCCAACTCCTGCCCCACGCGCCATATCCGCCGAGAGGCGTGACGGAAGGGCAAGCGGGGAGAGATGAGAAGGGGAGAGATCGCAATGGCCCCTTCTCATCGTCACGGTGAGAAGGGGCTTTGCATTTCTACCCTCTATTTTGTTTCCCAGGCCTTGACATGACCCGCTACCTTGCCCGTCGACTCTGGCAGTCCCTCCTGGTCCTGTTCGGGATCTCGATCATCATTTTCATCATCCTGCACCTGACCGGGGATCCGGCCGTCCTCCTGATGCCGCCGGACGCCACCAAGGAGGACCTCGACAACTTCCGGAGGATCATGGGCTTCAACGACCCGCTCTTCTTCCGCTGGCCGCCCTGGCAGTATCTGAATCCTCCCTGGCGCTTCCTGACGGACACGCAGTACGGGCGCTTCTTCACGGGCCTTCTTCGAGGGAACTTCGGCATGTCCTTCCGTCACCAGCAGCCGGCCCTCGGTCTGGTCTTGGAGCGGATGCCGGCCACCATCGAGCTGACGTTAGCCGCCATGGCCATCGCGGTCTGTGTGGCCATCCCCGTGGGAATCCTCTCGGCGATCCGGCGGAACAGCGTCTTGGACCACGGCGGGATGATCCTGGCCCTGCTGGGCCAATCCATGCCGGTGTACTGGCTCGGGATCATGTTCATCCTGCTCTTCGCGGTCCGGCTGAATCTCCTGCCCGCCTTCGGGGCCGGGGGATGGCAACATCTGATCCTGCCGGCGGTGACGCTAGGGGCGTTCTCCATGGCCCGGATCGCGCGCCTGACGCGGTCGGGCATGCTGGAGGTCCTGGGGCAAGAGTACGTGCGCACGGCCCGGGCCAAGGGGGTGAGCGAGGTACGGGTCGTCCTCAAGCATGGCCTGAAGAACGCCGCGATCCCGATCATCACGGTGATCGGCCTGGATCTCGGGACCTTGCTGGGCGGCGCTGTTATCACGGAGACGATCTTCGCCTGGCCCGGGGTGGGCCGCCTGGCGGTGCAGGCCATCTCCTACCGCGACTATCCGGTGGTGCAGGCCGCCGTCTTCACCTTGGCCTCGATCTTCATCATCATCAATTTCCTGGTGGACGTGCTTTACGCCTATGTGGATCCGCGGGTGGCATACAAGTGATGAACGTGGTGCGGTTCAACGTGCTGCGGTTCGCCGTTCTTCAACGTCGAACCTCGAACATCCAACCTGGAACCTGGTTTCATGAGTGATGGTGGCGCCATTGCCCTGGAGGTGGGCCAGGCGGTCGAACGGGCGAAGGCGCGGCAAGACCTCCGGCGAGTCCTCTGGGAACTTTTCCGAAACCGGGCGGCCCTGATCGGCCTGGTGATCCTCGTGGGGGTGGCGACCTCGGCCATCCTCGCCCCAGCGGTCGCCCCGTACGATCCGATCGTTCAGGAGATCGCCCTCCGGCTGAAGCCGCCGGGTTGGACCGTCCCCGGGGGCCGGACGTATTTGCTGGGCACGGATCACCTGGGACGGGACATCCTGAGCCGGCTCATCTTCGGGGCCCGGGTCTCGCTCATCATTGGCTTCTCGGCCGTGGCGCTCGCTGGGACATTGGGAACGCTCATCGGCCTCGTGGCTGGGTATCGGGGGGGGCGGGTGGATGACTTCTGCATGCGCCTGACGGATACCATGCTGGCCATGCCCTTCATCCTCCTGGCCCTGGCAGTGATCGCGGTCCTGGGTCCCAGTTTGCGGAACATCATCTTCGTCCTCGGAATCACCAGTTGGGTCTCCTACGCCCGGGTCGTGCGGGGCGAAGTCCTCACCCTGCGGACGCGGGAGTTTGTCTCGGCGGCACGGGCCCTGGGAAGCAGCGGCGGACGGATCGTGTTCCGTCATTTGCTGCCCAACGTGCTCACGCCGGTTATCGTCATCGCCACTCTGGAGGTGGCGCGGATGATCATTCTCGAATCGGCTCTCTCGTTCCTGGGCCTCGGCGTTCAGCCGCCGACGCCGACATGGGGAGGCATGTTGGCCGACGGGCGCGCCTACCTGTCCACGTCGTGGTGGCTGGCCACGTTTCCGGGGCTCAGCATCATGTTGACCGTCCTGGGGATCAACCTGTTGGGGGACTGGCTGCGGGACGTGCTGGATCCCCGGCTGCAACTGTAGCGTTCGGCCATCAGCCTTCAGCGGTCAGCCCTGGGAGAGCTGATGGCTGATGGCTTTCTGAAAAGCCAGGTGGACATTCAACGAAGCAACTGGAGAAGGAGGGACATCAATGCGAAGCTGGAAGGGATGGATCTGGGGGGCAACCTTGCTCGTCCTGCTGGCGCCTGCAGCCTGGGCCGCGCCCAGCGGAAAGGTGGTGGTGGCGCAGGGGGTGGATCCCACGACGCTGGACCCCCACGACCACGAGGAGACGCCGGCCTACAACGTGCTCTTGAACATCTACGACACACTGCTGGTCCGGGACAAGGATCTGAAGATCACGCCCTGGCTGGCCACCTCGTACAAGCTGATCAACCCCACCACCTGGGAGTTCAAGCTCCGCCAGGGGGTCAAGTTCCACAACGGGGAGGAGTTCGACGCCGAGGTGGCGAAGTTCAGCCTGGAGCGGCTGGCCAACCCGGCACTGAACCTGCGCATGACGGCCCTCCGGGTCATTGACCACGTCGAGGTCAAGGACAAGTACACCATCCACATCGTCACGGCGAAGCCGTTCCCCACGCTGGACGCCCATCTCACGATCCGCGGCGCCATGCTGCCGCCCAAGCACTTTAAGGAGCACGACAAGGCCTTCCTCGCGCGCAATCCGGTGGGGACGGGCGCCTTCAAGTTCGTCCGGTGGGTCAAGGACGACCAGATCGAGCTGGAGGCCAACGAGCAGTGGTGGCATGGCGCGCCGGAGATCAAGACGTTGGTCTTCCGGCCGATCCCCGAGGAGACCACCCGGATGTCGGCGCTCCAGACGGGCGAGGTGGACATCGCCACCAACGTCCCGCCGCATCTGGTCAAGGAGATCAAGAACCACCCGAAGGTGACCATCTCCTCTGCCCCCAGCGTGCGGACCCTCTTCATTCCGATCTACACGGTCAAGTGCGAGTTGATCCAGGGGTCCTATGACTGCACCAAACCCAACCAGAGCCCCGTGGCCAACCCCAAGGTTCGCCAAGCCATCAACTACGCCGTGGACATAGACGCGATCATCAAGAACGTCCTGGAAGGACAGGCCATCCGGACGGCGACACCGCTGACGTCCAAGCACTTCGGCTACGACCCCAACATCAAGCCGTTCAAGCACGATTCTGCCCGAGCAAAGAAGTTGCTGGCCGAGGCCGGATACCCCAGTGGCATTGATCTGATCTTGAACTCTCCCAACGGCCGGTACCCCAAAGACAAAGAAGTGGCGGAGGCGGTCGCGGGGCAGCTCACCCAGGCCGGCATCCGGACCCAGCTCAAGGTGTACGAGTGGACCACCTACATGAACAACATCGCCTATCGTCACGGCGGGGATCCGATGTGGCTAATCGGCTGGGGTAACACAGTCTGGGATGCGGACTACACCTTCACGCCTATGTTCCGGACGGGGCAGATCCTGGCCAACTACTGGAACCCTGATTTCAACGCCCTGCTGGAGGATGGGCAGACCAACATGGATCCGAAAAAGCGCCTCCAGATCTACTCCAAGGCAAGTCGGTTCTTCCTGGATGATCCGCCGGCCATCCCGTTGTACCAGCAGATAGACAACTACGGGGTCAGCCGGAAACTGCAGTGGACGGCTCGATCCGACGAGCGGATCGAGGGGTTCAGCATCTCGTTCAAGCCATAAGGTCGCGGCCCGCACCCCTCTCCCCTCCCTCTCCCCCATTCAGGGGAGAGGGGGAGGGTGAGGGGGCCGGAGGTCGATCCGATGTACGCCGTCTGCGTCACCGTGCATGTCACACCGGAGAATGTTCAGGACTTCATCCAGGCCACCCTCGAGAACGCGCGCCAGACCCGGTTGCTGGAGCCCGGTAACGTCCGCTTCGATGTCCTGCAAGCGGAGTCGGACCCGGCCCGGTTCTTCCTGTACGAGGTCTATCGCGAGAAAGAGGACTTCACGCGCCACCAGCAGACGCCGCACTATCTTCGCTGGAAGGAGACGGTCGCCCCCTGGATGGCCGTACCCCGGCAGGGCGTCCGCCACCTGAGCCTCTTCCCGCCAGACCCCGACTGGTAGCGCATCTCTTGGAAGATCGTTCGGTAGTTCGGTTGGCTGCCTTCTGCCAACTGCCTACTGCCAGCTAGAACTTCAGCCTGCCCCTCACCCTCCGCGCCGCGATCGGCGGACCAGTCATTCGCGAGCACCGCGCCCCTCGCTTCCCGAGTTGGACGCCCTGCGACGAACCGCCCGGTCAGTTCCCGGGAGATTCCCGTTGACTTCGAGCGGCCGGTGGGGGTAGAAGGGACGAGGTAGGAACGGAAATCAGAAGGCTACGCCGCACGCAGGGGGACCCTCCATGTACGCGGCAGCAGCCAACCCATCCGAGTCGTCCTCGCCCACCAAGCGAGCGGAACCCGCCGCCG
>CAZXXV010000388.1:0-4670 GCA_964644725.1 uncultured bacterium | reverse complement strand
GCGGCCCGGCCCCGGACGCGTCTCAGTCAGCCGGCTCCATCTTGCAGAGGCTGTCGGCACGCGAAATCGCGATCGAGTCCAGCGGCTGGCCGGCCGGTGGCACCTCGCTGATCACCTCGAAGATGTCCCACTTGTCCTTCATCTCGTTCTTCTTCTTGGTCCGCACCGCGTACATGGGCATCATGAGCTGGTGGTCCCAGTCGCGGAACCACAGCTCCCGCCCCTTGAGGGAGTCGAACCGGTGCCCCTCCAGCCCCTTCACCAGCGCCTTGCTGTCGGTGCTGTTCACCTTCTTGATGACCTCGGCCAGCACCTTGATGGCGGTGTAGTCCGCCCAGCCCTGGTTCTCGGGCGGATCGTTGGCGAGCTTCTTGAACTTGGTCACGAAATCGGAGGCCCCTGCGATCTTCAGCTCGTGCCACCAGAGCAGGGGGAAATGGCCCGCCAGGGCTTCCGCGCCGACCGGCCAGACCAGGGCGGTGTCCACCAGGCCGCCGGCCACCTCCATGTCCAATCCGAACTCCTTGAACTGCTTCAGGAAGTTCGTCTGGTCGGTGCCGGCGAGGTTCTGGAACACCAGGTCGGGCTTCGCCGCCTTGACCTTTAAGAGGTAGGAGCTGAAATCCGCCGTGCCGGTGGGGATCAACTCGCTCCCCGCCTGGGTCCGCCCGGCCTTCTGCAAGAGCTTCTGGGAGACCTTGAGCAGGTCGTGCCCGAAGGCGTAGTCCGAGGTGAGGAAGTACCAGGTCTTCAGCTTCGGCTGCTGCAGGAGCCACGTGGCGATGGCGCTCACGTACTGGGTGTTGCTCCCCTCCACGCTGAACACGTACCGGTGGCACTTGGCCCCCCGGATCTCGTCCGAGTTGGCCCCCGTATTGATGAAGAGGACCTTCTCCCGCTGGGCCACCTCGCCCACGGCCAGGGCCGAGGCGCTGCTCACGATCCCGGTGATGGCGTGGACCTTGTCCTTTTCGATCAGCTTCCGCGCCTTCTGCACGGCCACGCCGGGGTTCGTCTCGTCCTCGACAACGATCTGGATCTTCCGGCCCAGGACCCCACCCTTCTCGTTGATCTCGTCCGCGGCGATCTTGGCCCCCGTGGACCCGTATGTCCCCATGGTCGCCAGGAACCCGGTCTGCGGGACGATCTGCCCGATCCGGATCGGCTCCTGGGCGTGGACGATGGCGGGCGCCAAGAACCGCGTCCCTCCCAGCGTGGCCGCGCCCCCCACCACACCAACCGTCTTGAGGAAACCGCGACGGCTCATGCCGCTTCGTACTGTCTTTCCTCGACTCTTCATGTGCGTCCTCCTTGCATTCTCCTTGTCACTCGTCCGCTTCACGCCCCGGGGTTGCATCCATCGGGGCGCCGTTGGTCCGTTGCTCCCCGTTCCCACCCCCCTTCACGTCTCCGAAGAAGACTGACTCGACGATAGCAGCTGACCCGGTCAAGCCTCTCAGGCGACACCAAATGAAATGGGGACTGGCTCTCAGGTCTTGGAAAAGCATATCTACACCAGTCCCACGCCAGATGCAAGTGTGGATGAGGGCGAGGACGGAAAAGCCAACCACAGCACGGGTCCTTCGTGGTAGAGTCGCTTGGCGAGGAAGGAGGATCATCGTCCCGCCGCGATTGGACAAACCGGAGGGGAAGGGCGAGGGGGTAGGGGGAGCGGACGTGCGTTCATTCTTGCTCGGCCTGGCCTGTACTCGGTGTGGACAGTTCGTTGACGACGGGAGGGCGATTCGCCTGGAATGCCCGGCATGCATGCATTTTCTCGAGGCGAGGTATGATCTCGTCGCAGCACGGGGAGAGATCGACAGAGACACGCTCTTCACAAATCGGGGTCGGAGCATGTGGTGGTTGGGCCCCCTGCTGCCGGTTCGGAGTCCCGGGCACATCGTCAGTCTCATGGAGGGCGACACACCCCTCCTGCCTTTGCAGTGCTGGGGAGCGAGACGGGGCTTGTCCCGCGTGTTGGCGAAGGATGAGACCCGAAACCCCACGGGGAGCTTCAAGGATCGCGGCGCGAGTGTGACCATATCCAAGTGTCGCGAAGTCGGCATCCACTCCCTCGTGATCTCCTCCTCCGGCAATGCTTCTGCGGCATTCAGCGCATATGCGGCCGTGGGCGGCCGGACGCTCTATGCGCTCATCCGGCCCCACACTAGCAAAGTCCTTGCGGCTCAAAACTGCATCTACGGAGCGCACGTCGCTCGCGTTCGCGGAACAAATCGGGAAGCAAGCCGCCTGGCGACCGAGCTCTGCAGGAAGAACCAGTGGTTCGACTGCGCCACGCCCCGGAATCTCTACCGGGTTGAGGGGAAGAAGACCCTGGCGTACGAGATCGCCGGCCAACTCGGGTGGACGACACCGAGATGGATCATCTGTCCGACTGGCGGAGGAACGAACGCCTTGGCGGTATGGAAAGCATTCAGGGAGATGAACGAGCTGGGCTGGATTGCGGAGGTACCCTCCATCGTGGTGATCCAACCCGAGGGCTGTGCGCCAATTGTGCGGGCATATCGCGAGAACGCACCCGTTCGTCCCTGGGACACCCCGCTGACGAAGGCAGAAGGCATTGCCGTTCTCGCTCCCGCAGGTGGAGATGCGGTGCTCGATGTCGTCAAGGCCTCACAGGGTGTTGCGGAGACCGTGAGCGACGCCGAGATATTTCGAGCCACGCGAGAGCTGGCATGCGAGGAGGGGCTCTTCGTGCAGCCAGCGTCCGCTGCCGCCGTCGCCGGGCTGGCGAAGCTGGCCAGATTGGGAATCGTGGGACCGGACGATCCCGCGGTGTGCATCCTCACCGGCACGGGGAAGAATGCACCGGACATTGCGGCTGATATTGTCGGAGAAATCCCCACCATCGATCCGAACGTCGAGAGCTTTGAACACCCGATCCGTTGAGCGCGCCTCCCCGCGGCCCAGAAGCCTCATGCCGCATGCCACATTTGGGGACGTTGTTGACGTAGTGGACATGCTAATTTCCCGCTCTCAGAAGCGCTTTGGATATTCCTGAAGTCGAGACCCCGAGCTGGCGCGCCGCATCCGCAAGCGAGAGCCCTAGTTCCCTTACGAGTTGCGTGGCAAGTCGGGACCGTACCACGCGAACGGCATGACGCCGGCTTCCCAGGCGGAGTTCCTCCAGGCTGAGGTTGTCTTGATCGCATGCCTGGCGGATCAGCCTGGCCGCCGCCTGCAAACGCTCAACCCGGACCCTGGCAGTCTGGAATCGCTCCTCCCCAGCGCGCAGCATGTGCTCCACAAATTGCCCGGTCCCCAAGATCCGCTCATCGGCGAGGACCGGCTCTTGCCGTCGCCGGACTGCCCGGACCTCGGCCCAGCCACCAAGCGAGCGGATCAGGCCGCCCCCTACCAATTCCGGCCGGCGACCCAAGGAAATACCCTCCCGCACATATGCGCGGTAGGCACGGACCGCTTGCGCTTCCCCCTGCCCAAACCACGCCAGAACGTACTTCCTATCTACCCACGCGTAGCGCACTCGCCCAACGAGAGTTGCATGTCCGCACCAAGGGTACCGATCCAATTCAGGCAGACTCTGCACGCAGCGCGCTCGCAAGGAATTGAGATGGATGTAACGCACGAGTTGCTGGAAATAGGCGTCCTCCTCGACCACGATGGACTTGTACCGGTTCTGAAACACATGGCCATGCCGTTTGTGGCGTCGGTTGAAGTAGACGGCGTAGCCCGTAAGGAGCCGACGCATGAACAGAGGCAACCCCTGGGGGCCACTGCGGATCAGCAGGTGGGCATGGTTCGGCAACAGTGCCCAGGCATAGACAACCATCTCTGTTGCTGTTGCGATCTCTCCCAATCTGCGCACGAACTCTGCCCGATCCGCCCGGTCGTGGACGATCTTGCCCTGCTCCATTCCCCGGACGATCACATGGTGCAGGGTACCGGGGGCATCCAGCCGCGCATGTCTAGGCATCTTCCTCTCCAAATTCGGCGACCCTTTCCGGTCTGAGACCACGAAAGTTTGTCCAGTACGTCAACAACGTCCCCCAAATTTGGGGGGCGTCAGTCTGCGCCACGGTGGGATTCGGGAAGGGCTTCTCGGACAACCGGGTTGGACTTGCCTTCGAGGATGTCAAGATACACCTCGCCGTATTGAAGCTTCCCCGGGCGCCAGGCGTAGAAGGCGTTGAGCATCGCCGAGGCCACGGCGAGGTTCGTAAAGAGGAGCTGCGGGCCGGCCTCCTGTGAAAGCTCGTCGCAGGACATCTCCTGGGGGGATCGATCCTTTGGATCGGCGACCTCCGGATGGAAGCGGGTCAGCGGCAGCGTGACGTCCCGACCCGCGCGACGGATGTACACATGAACGTTGCCATCGATGTAGTCGTTGCCCCCGGAGATCAGGGTCACCTCGGGCAGCACCTGGCACTGATCGCTCACCAGCCGCCGGGTCCTGTGGTTGTCCACGGCCAGGAACACCACATCCCCGGATCGAATGATCCTCCCCACATTTTCCGGCGTGACGAATTCTGGAATGGCGCGGAACGACAGGTCTTCAAACTGCCGTGCCAGCTCCGCAGCCTTCACCTTGGCCTTGTTCCCCAGCTCGGGAAAGGCCTGGCGGTCGCCGTTCCGGACTTCGAACGCATCCCCGTCCACGAGGGTCAGGCGGGTGCGTCCGCCACTCGCTT
>CAZXXV010000387.1:0-4676 GCA_964644725.1 uncultured bacterium | reverse complement strand
ACAACGCGAAGACGGCCGGGTCCCTCTGTACGGGTCCCCCACCACTTGGCGCGAGGGACTGGGACGGGACAAAGCGGGAGCGCTACGACAAACAAGTCTATTAAGTCTACTACGTCCCCCTTTATGTCCCCCTTTATGGTCTCAGTTTATTTATCCCCTTGCCTTCATTTCCTCATCTTCGCAGAAGGTCGTCAGCACGGGGGTGGCAGACGAGCTAATAAGGGGTGATGTGTATTACTGGGGACCACTGATGTGTGCAGCCCTAGTAGGGTCTGTTCCCATAGTTATGTTTTACGTTTTCTTTACGAGGCACTTTATTTCTGGTTTAACGACGGGGGCTACCAAATACTGACAGCGTGCTTCTCGGGAACAGAAATGGTGGAAATCGAAGATGGGGAGAAGAACAATCCTCAGTGTAATTGTAAAAGCGAGGGGACGTTGCGGCTTTAGTGGCTTTACGCCAGTTTCCTCCCCCGAGCTAGCCCCGACTCGTTTCCGCGATCCCTCGGGCCCAACCCTGGCCACCTGAGGCACGGATCTCCCCTTCCAGCCGACAGCCCACAACCCGCCGCCTTCGCCCCAAGCCCATACCACGAACCTGTGCCAAGGGTGGACACTCCTGGCCCGCCGTGGTATCTTTCCAGCGAAAATGGTATGAGCTGGTCGTACCTAAGGGGGTTGAATATGGTTCGGACGACGATCGTTCTGTCCGACGAAGAATTCCGGGAGCTGAAGGAGCTCGCCGCAGCCCAGGACCGCTCGATCTCATGGCTGCTCCGCGAGGCGTTCCGGCTCTCCAAGATCCGGCTGCGGCAGGCCGAACCCTTCGCTCCGAGCTTTGATCGTGTCTGGCGGGACATCGGCCTTTCCCTGCGCCAAGCCGGGATCAAGCCATCAGACATCCCGCGGCTCGTTCGGGAGGTACGAAGGACGAAATCGCCCACGACGCCGAAGGCCAAAGCCCGGTGAACCGGCTCGTGGTGGACACCAATGTCCTGGTGTCCAGTTTCCTTGGTACGGGTCCCCCACGGCAGATTCTCCACCGCATCCGTGATGGTCAGGACCTTCTGTGCCTCTCGACACCGATCCTGACCGAATATCTCGCCGTCCTGCGGCGCGGTGGGGTGTCCAATGCCCTGCTCTTCTCGCTCCTCGATCTGCTCCGCGATCCGGAGAGGGTCCTCGTCGTCGAGCCACGCATCCGCGTTGCCCTCATTCACGACGACCCCCAGGACAACATGTTCCTCGAATGCGCCCTGGCGGCAACGGCAAGTATGTCAACTTGTGGAATGTCGCCTGCATATAAAGCGGGACGTCGCATCCTACGTATCCTTGCTGCTCTTATCTCGGTTGTGTGTTGCGGGTTCGGTGTGACCCAACGAGGAAGCAGATCGCCAGAGGGACTGACCCGCAAAGTCAATCCTGGACCTTCACCTACAAGGCCATCTTCAATAAGGTCACCAGCATGACCGATCCCCTCGGCAATGTGACCACGTTCGAGTACGATGCCCAGGGGAACCTAATCGCCATCACCGACCCCCTCCAGAACGCCCGGCCCCCGGCCGATCGCCTGAAGACCACCTTCACCTACGACACGACCGGGAACCTGAGTCAGACCACTGATCCCCTCGGGAACACTATCACGCAGACCTACGACGCCGTCTCCCGGCTGATCGCCCAGACCGGTCGCCTGGGCCAGACCACCCGCTTCGCGTACGATCCCCTGAACCGCCTGGGCCGACCCCGTCCCCGATGCTGAGGACATGCTGTAAGTTGTCTCGGAACCAATTTCCCCTATTACCGGGTCCCCTTTTACTCCGGAAACGCAAACCCGACGACCGAATTCGATCGCCGGTTCGTATGCGTCAACCGAGGTGCCGGAGGGGCGATTTGACGTGGGCCCTATTTCGTAACCTCACGAGTCTCCCGAGGACGGGGGGTCTCCTGATGCCTCTGGCGGCCCCCCGAACGGCAGGACGACCGTGAAGGTAGCCCCTCGGCCCTCACCTTCGGACGCGGCCCAGATGCGGCCACCATGGAGTTCGACGAGCTTCTTCGTGAGCGCCAAGCCGAGGCCAGTGCCTTCGTGCCGCTTGCTCATCGAGGCATCCAACTGGACGAACTCCTGGAAGAGGCGAGGGAGATCCTCGGCCCCAATCCCAATCCCGGTATCGGTCACGCGGAGTTCCAGCCATTCGCCCGCTGGGAGGCTGGGAAGCTGGGAGGCTGATAGGACAGCGGGGTCCAGCGCCTCTTGGTCCCCCAGGCTCCGGGCTACCAACGTGATGGTGGCCTGCTCCGGGGTGAACTTCACCGCGTTGCTCAAGAGATTGAACAGGATCTGCTTGAAGCGCACGGGGTCGGCCGTGAGGGGCGGCAGCCCGGTGGCGATGTCGACCTGGATGTCCTGCGCCTTCTTGTTGGCGAGCCCGCGGGCAATCACTAGGATGTCCCCCAGGGTTTGGGCGACCGGGAGGGGTTGGAGCTGAAGGACGAACTTCCCCGCCTCCACTTTGCTGAGGTCCAGGATGTCGTTGATGAGTTGGAGGAGGTGCTTGCTCGACTGGTGGATATGCCCGAGGTAGCGGGCCTGCCGCTCGGTGAGCGGACCAAAGCCCTCCCCCAGGAGGAGCTCGCCGAAGCCGATGATAGAATTGAGAGGCGTGCGTAGCTCGTGGGACATATTGGCCAAGAACTCGGATTTGTGGCGGGAGACCTCCTGGAGCTGCTGGTTCGTCACTTCCAATTCGCGGGTCCGCTCCTGAACGCGGGCCTCCAGCTCGGATGCATGCTGGCGGATCGCTTCATAGAGCCGGGCATTTTCGAGGGCAATCGCCGCCTGGTCGGCGAAGCTTTTGAGGAGCGCCAGGTGGTCCTGGGTGAAGGTGAAGCCCGGTTGCATGGCATGCGAGTTCAGGACGCCGAGGAGTTGGCCGCGGTACAGGAGAGGAACCCCGATATCAGCCACCAACTCGGTCATATCTTTTGCCCGGTGGGGGAAGGTCTGGTAGTCATTCACGAGGAGGGGAGCTCGGGTCTGGGCCACGATCCCGTTGACGCCCTCCCCCAGGCGGAACACCTGGTCCCTGACCTTCTCGGCCTCGGTCCCGTACACCGCGCCGAGGCGGAGGCTCTGGGTGGCCTCATCCCAAAGGACCACCTGGGCATGCGGGGTGCCCAGGAGTTCCGTCGTCTTCACCGCAATCAGGTGGAGCACCTCCATCGGATTCAGCGAGGTGGTCAGGCTATGGGTCACCTCGTAGAGGCTCCGGGCCTCGCGGGCAGCCCGCTCGGTGGCCGCAAAGAGCTCGGCCTTTTCGATGGCGATGGCGGCCTGGGCGGCGAAGGCCTGGAGGAGGCTCACCTCCTCGTCGCTGAAGGGCCGGCGCTGGCCCACATAGCCCAGGCTGATCGCCCCGATGGGGCGCTCCCGGACCATCAGGGGCACGATCACCAGGGAGCGGAGGTCCACGCGAGTCAGCTGGGCCCGGACCGAAGCCAAGAGGGAAAATTCTGCAACCTCCGAGATCACCAGAGGCCGCCCCGTCCGCACTGCCTCTTGGATCTCGGGATAATGATGCGGCGGCAGGCCGAGGCGGCGGAGCCAGGGATCCGCCTTGGACGCGTCGTACGCCAGGGACAGGCGGAGGCTGCTCGTGGTCCCGGATTCCAGCAGGCCGACCAAGACGCGCTGGGCGCCCATGGCCCGCCCCAGCCGTTCTACGAGAACCTCCAGCTGCTCGTCCAGGGTCAGACTCGAGGCGATGGCCAGGCCGATGTCGTGGAGTGCCCGCAACTCCGTGAGCTGACGGACGGTCGCTTCATGCAGCCGGGCGTTCTCGATAGCGGCGGCCGCCTGGGCGGCGATGGCGCAAAGAAGTTTTAGGTCTTCCTCACTAAAGGATCGGGACGACAGGCTGTTCATGACCTGGATCACCCCGATGACCTCATTGCGCGTTCTCAGCGGCGCGCAGAGCATGGACCGGGTCGTAAACCCGGTCGTCTTGTCCATCTCCGACCAGAACCGGGGATCCTGCTGGGCATCGGGAATAATGGCCGGCACTCCCTCCCGAAACACCCAGCCAGCGATCCCTTCGCCCACCTTGAGCCGGCGGCCTTCGACCGCCTTTTTGTGCTCACCCACGGCGATCCGGAAGACGAGCGTATCCGCCTCCGGATCTTTCAACAGGAGCGATCCTGCCTCTGCCTGCATGCACGTTTGGATCTGCTCCATGACCCGCTGAAGGACCTCATCCAGCTGGAGGGTCGAGGTGAAGAGGGCCGCTAGCTCATTTAAAGTCGTCAGCTCCTGGATGCGCTGAAAGTACAGCGTGACATCCCGGATGAGCAGCAGATGACCGACAACGTGTCCCCTCTCGAGAAGATTCGTCACGGTAAGGTGCAGGGTCCGGTCGTGGTAGGAGGCGTCGAGCCGCATTGTCGCGCCGCTGCCCTGTGAGGTGAGGGCTTGCAGGGCTTGCCGCAAGGAATCGCCCGCCTGGCTGCGAACGAGGGTAACAAACTCCACCCCGAGAAGGTCGAGTTCGGACCGCTGGAAGATCTCAGCGGCCGCGGGGTTCGCATAGACGATCCGTCCAGCGAGATCGAGGAGTAGGATCCCTTCCCCCAGATTCTGAAGGACGGCGGTCAGATGGGCAGTCTCCGCCAGGAGCTCA
>CAZXXV010000386.1:0-4683 GCA_964644725.1 uncultured bacterium | reverse complement strand
TCTAGCCATCACGAAAGGACGCTGTGCGAATGGTCAAGCGATCGTCTCACCGCCACGAGCATCACGAAGACAAACCAGCCTCGCGCGGGGCCGCGGCTCACCCCTGGCTCCTCCACGCGGTGGTCTTTGTCTGCGGCGCCGTCCTCATGGGGTTGGAGATCGTGGGGAGCCGGATCCTGGCCCCCTACTTCGGCAACTCCATCTTTGTGTGGGGGAGCCTGATCAGCGTCGTCCTGGCGGCGCTGAGCCTTGGCTACTGGCTGGGGGGAATTGTGGCGGACCGCTGGCCGCGCATGTCCGTCCTGGGTGTGCTCATCGCCATCCCGGGGATCATGATCGCGCTGCTTCCCTTCGCCTATCCCCCACTAAACCGGGCAATCGGGGCCAGCGACATGGGGGCGCGGCTCGGTCCCCTCGTCTCCAGCCTCATCCTGTTCCTCGTCCCCAGCGTGTTCCTGGGAACGATTTCGCCCTTTGCCGTGCGGCTTCAGGCCAGGGCGGTGACCTCGGTCGGGACGACGGCAGGAGGACTCTATGCCGTCTCAACGGCAGGGAGCATCGCCGGAACCCTGCTCACGGCGTTCTACCTCATCGTGGTGATCGGCGTGGCGAACATCGTGCACGGCCTGGGTCTCACGCTGCTCCTCACGGCGGCAGCAGTCTTCCTGGGAGGCTGGCGGATCGGTCGGGCCAGCCTGGCCTTTGTGTGTATCGGCTTGGTCCTCCTGGCCGTGGTCTGGCGTGCGCAGACACGGGCGGCAGAGCCGGGCCTCTTGCTGGAGATGGATTCTTTCTACAACCACATCCGCGTGGCCGAGGACAGCGGCACGCGGTACATGGACTTCGACAATCTGCGGCAGAGCGCCATGCTGCTCGAGGACCCGTGGGAACTCCGCCTGCGCTACAGCCGATTCCTGGCGCTGGCCCTGGCGTTTCAGCCCGAACCCAAACGGGTCCTGATCCTGGGCCTGGGCGGCGGCTCCTTCCCCAAGCGGCTCTACCGGGACTTGCCCCAGATCGTGGTGGACGCGGTGGACATTGATCCCGAAGTCCTGGCCATCGCCAAGCGGTACTTCCGGGTGCCAGAGGATTCCCGGCTGCGGCTTCACCCTCGGGACGGCCGCCGCTTCGTCCAGGAGACGACCGAGAAGTACGACCTGATCTTCCTGGACGCCTACAACTCCGACACCATTCCATTCCATCTCACGACCCGGGAGTTCTACCGGGAGCTCGAGGCGCGCCTCGCCCCCGGCGGGGTCGTGGTTTCCAACATCATCGGGGTCCTGCGAGGCCCCCAGAGCGCGTTCTTCCGGGCCATGTACCGGACGCTGGCCGAAACGTTTCCCGCAGTCCACGTGGTCCCGACGTATGACGGGGGAGGGGCCTTCGCGCTGGGGGAGATCAATATCCTGCTGTTCGCCATGCGTGATCGAACGCGCCTGACCCGAGCGGAGCTGATGGCGCGGGTGGGCCGGGTCGGGGGGAAGCTGGTCCCCGCCTCGGACCTTATGGAGTACGCCTCGCACCTTCTGGAGCTGCCTATCCCGGTGTCGGATGTCCCCGTGCTGACGGACGACTACGCGCCGGTGGAGATCCTGAGAGCCTCGTAGCCCCCTAAGTGCCTTTGGATGACCGGTTTTCACCCGTCGGTTTTCCTTTCCCGGCACCCCGTAATTTTTGCCTTGACGGGTTTCGCGGACTCTGATACAAAGAGGTCGCCTTTTAAGCGGGTTCCGTGAAGCCCGTAAAGGAGCGGTTGGTCGTGCCTGCAAGAATTCTGAGGAAATCCGCAAACCTCCTCGCCCTCTTGGGCGAGGAGGTTTTTTTGTGCCCGGAGGTCGCATGAACGAACGACGGGAGAAAGCCCAGATCCTGGACGCGGCGGGGATCGCCCGCGTCATCACCCGTATCGCGCACGAGATCGTGGAGCGGAACAAGGGCGTGCAGGACGTCGTCCTGGTTGGCCTGCGGAGCCGCGGGGTAGGCCTGGCGCATCGGATCGCCAGCAAGCTGGAGGAGGTCGAGAGGGCCAAGGTCCCCGTCGGGGCGCTGGACATCACCCTGTATCGGGATGACCTGGGAAGGGCAGTGACCCAGCCTGTCGTCCGGCGAACCGAGATCCCATTCCCGATCAACGACAAGAAGGTGGTCCTCGTGGACGACGTGCTGTACACCGGCCGCACCTGCCGGGCGGCCATGGACGCCCTCATGGACCTGGGGCGACCGTGCCTGATCCAGCTCGCTGTGCTGGTGGACCGCGGCCACCGGGAGTTGCCGATCCGGGCAGACTACGTGGGGAAGAATGTCCCGACCTCGCACCAGGAAGAGGTCCAGGTGTTGCTGGCCGAGGAGGACGGCGCGGATCGCGTCGTGATTTTCGACCGCATTGGGGCCTGAGGGGCGGCCCCCAAGGGTTCACGGCGGTTTCAACTGTGCGGGAGGGGAAAGGAGGGGAGTTCGTTCATGAGCATCAGTCAGCTTGCCAGATCGATTGCCGAGTCGCCGACCCTGCGGCTCAACGAGGAAGCCAGGCTCTTACGGGAGAAGGGGTTGCCCGTCACCCATCTGGGCGGCGGGGAGCCCAAGAACAAGACCCCCATCGCGGCCATCCTGAGTTCGGCGGTTAAGCTCGTGAACGGCGATACCAAGTACGTGCCGACGGACGGGGTGCCCTCGCTCAAGAAGGCGATCATCCGCTACACAGAGGAAAACTACGAGCGCATGGTGCAGCCGGAAAACGTGATCGTCTCCTCCGGGGCGAAGCAGGCCGTGTACAATGTGCTGTTTAGCATCCTCAACCCCCAGGACGAGGTCCTCGTCCTGGCCCCATACTGGGTGAGCTATCCGGAAATGATCCGGATGGTCTACGGGGTTCCCGTCGTGGTCACGCCCGAGGACGGGCGCTACCTGCCGCGGATGGCGGACATCGAGCAGGCCGTCAGTCCGGCCACCCGGGCCATCATCGTGAACAGCCCGAACAACCCGTCCGGCCTCCTGTACCCCGAGGATCTCGTGGCGGAGATCGTCCAGTTCTGCGAGCGCAAGAGCATCTACCTGATCATGGACGACATCTACCACAAGCTGGTCTTCGACGGGAAGAAGGCCCCCTCCGCCTACAAGTACGCGTCCAAGGACATCGAGTCCTCGAAGCTGATCGTCATCAACGGCGTTTCCAAGCTGTACGGCATGACCGGCTTCCGGATCGGCTGGACCATCGCCAACCGGAAGTTGGTCGAGGTCCTGAACAATGTGCAGGCCCAGACCACGTCGTGCGCGTCCCCGATCTCGCAGGCGGCGGCCGAGGGCGCGCTGACGGGGCTGCAAAGCATCGTGGAGGGCCTGCGGCTGACGATCGAGAACAACCGCAGCGTGATGGTGGAGGAGCTGCGATCCTTCACCGGCGTGAAGGTGGCCAAGCCGGACGGCACCTTCTACTGCTTCCCCGATTTCCGGGCGTACAGCGCGAACTCGGTGGAACTCTCCAATTTCCTGCTGAAGAAGGCCCTGGTGGTCACGGTGCCGGGCCGGGAATTCGGCATGGAGGGCCACCTGCGCTTGAGCTACTGCGGATCGGTCAAGGATATCACCGAGGGGGTGGCCCGGATGAAGTGGGCCCTGGATCCAAACGCGCCCAACGAAATCTACATTGGCGACCGCAAACTGGTCAGGGACTGGCTATGACAAACATCCTGGACATCAAGACGCCCGCGCAAGGCGAGGCACGAGCGCTTAAGAGTGATTACGGGCTGGACAATCATGGCCTGACGAACCTGAACCAGGTGTACTGGAACTTGCCGACGGAGGCGCTGTACGAGGAGGTCATCTTCCGCCGCGAGGGCCGGATCACCCAGCAGGGGCCGCTGGTGGTGAACACGGGCAAGCACACGGCCCGCTCGGCCAACGACAAGTTCGTCGTCAGGGAGGCCACCACCGAGGACCACGTCTGGTGGGGGCAGTACAATCGGCCCTTCGCCCCGGACAAGTTCAACGAGCTGGTCAGCCGGCTGCAGGGCTTCTTCCAGGGCCGGGACGCGTTCGTGCAGGACTGTTACGTGGGCGCGGATCCGGAGTACCGGATGCCGGTGCGCATCATCACCGAGTACGCGTGGCACAGCCTGTTCGCCCGGAACATGTTCCTCCTCCCCAAGAGCCTGGAGGAGTACCGGCAGCACGTCCCGGAATTCACGGTGATCTGCGCCCCGTCCTTCAAGGGCATCCAGCAGATCGACGGGACGGCCTCGAACACCTTCATCGCGCTCAACTTCCAGCAGCGGTTGTGCGTCATCGGGAATACGGCCTACGCCGGGGAGATCAAGAAGTCGATCTTCAGCGTGTTGAACTATCTGCTGCCCCTGGAAGGCGTCATGCCCATGCACTGCTCGGCGAACATCGGCAAGGACGGGGACGCGGCCGTCTTCTTCGGCCTGTCCGGGACGGGCAAGACGACCCTGTCGGCCGACCCGGAGCGGGGGCTGATCGGCGATGACGAGCACGGGTGGAGCGATAGCGGCGTGTTCAACTTCGAGGGCGGCTGCTACGCCAAGGTGATCCAGCTCTCGCCCACGGCGGAGCCGCAGATCTACGCCTGCACGCGCCGGTTCGGCACGATCCTCGAGAACGTGGTGTACGATCCGACCACCCGCCACATCGACCTGGATGACGAGACCCTCACCGAGAATACTC
>CAZXXV010000385.1:0-4685 GCA_964644725.1 uncultured bacterium | reverse complement strand
CGGCGCCGAAACCCTGCCCGGCCTGCCTGTACTCGCCGCGCGGTGGAGCGAAGATATGGAAGCACGATCCGTCGCTCATCGTGGTCTCCTCGACTTTAGCCTTCCTAAAGGTACCGGCAACATCTTGTGGCACCGCGCTTATACCCGAATCGCGGAGGGCAAGCAAGGAGGGAAAGCCGAAGGGCTCCTCTGCCCTGAGATTGCATGCGCCTCTCGGGGGAAATCGGCCACCTCTGTCAGGACTCTAGGCCTCCGCAGCCGTCCCTCGCCCTGTCCTCATTTCCGATCATTCCGCGAAAAATAATTGCAACGGGATTGCGGATGGTTCTAATATAGAAGAGTCGGGCGACAGGGATTTGCCATTTACCCCCAGTGGCCGAGGGAGCGTTCCGCGGTAACCCCCGAATTCATGATAGGTGGCCCCCCCAAAGCGGGAGTCGCCGCGGGATTGGCTGATTCAGCAGAAAGGAGAGGCTCTATGGCATTCGAATTTGGACCAAGGCGCGGAACCTACATGGATGTGACCGAGATCCTGAAGACCGAGAAGCCCCCGCTGTCGCCCGAGGAGATCGCCCACTTCGAGACCCTGGACCTCATCTACCGCTCCCTGTGCGCCCTTCTGTACAACTACGTCCCGATGTCGGGTCACCCGGGAGGCTCGATCTCTTCCGGGCGGTTCGTGGCCGGCCTGCTGTTCGACGCGCTGAATTACGATCTCGCGAAGCCCGATCGGGAGGACGCGGACATCATCTCGTATGCCGCCGGGCACAAGGCCATGGGCCTCTACTCGATCTGGGCCATCCGGGACGAAATTGCACGCCTTGCTGCACCCCAGTTGCTCCCTGCTGACGTGAAGTTTCGCCTCCGGCTCGAGGACCTGCTGGGCTTCCGACGCAATCCCATCACCAAGACCCCGCTGTTCATGAAGTTCGGTGCCAAGGCCCTCGACGGCCACCCGACCCCGGTAACGCCCTTCATCCGACTCTCGACCGGGGCCTCCGGCGTCGGCGTCGCCAGCTCGCTTGGACTGGCTTTCGGCGCCAAGGATTACTTCGGCGAGGCGTCGCCCTGCGTGCACATCGTCGAGGGCGAGGGGGGCTTGACGCCCGGCCGCGTGGCGGAAGTCCTGGCCGGCGCCGGGACCGCCTCTCTTGGAAACGCGATCCTGCACCTGGACTGGAACCAGGCCTCCATCGACACGAACCGCGTCTGCCGCGAGGATGGGC
Source organism: uncultured bacterium (assembly GCA_964644725.1). Classification (GTDB taxonomy): domain Bacteria; phylum Methylomirabilota; class Methylomirabilia; order Methylomirabilales; family 2-02-FULL-66-22; genus 2-02-FULL-66-22. The sequence continues at coordinate 3,459 of CAZXXV010000385.1, read as the reverse complement.
AGCCGGGCGATTACGTTCAGTGGAGCCCCATGGAGCTGTTCTACCTTCACGATTGGAACGTGATCTACGTCCCGGACGGCAAGGATTTCCAGCAGATCTTTGCCGCGCAGCGCGCCGCCGTGACGATCAATAACGGTCAGCCCACCGCGGTCATCTACCGGACGATGAAGGGCTGGCAATACGGCATCGAAGGGAAGGCCGCGCACGGAGCCGGCCACAAGCTTTGCTCGGATGGCTTCTGCAAGGCCGTCGCTGACCTGACAGGCAAGGCGGACATGATGCTGCCGATGTGCGAGGCCGGCAAACAGCGCTGCCAGGTTGGCCCGGACGGCGCAGCCATCATGGAGCAGTGCTTCTGGGAATCGCTCCAGATCGTGCGCAAGGTCATCGAGGATAACCGCCCAACCGTCGAGGTGCTTGCCGCCCGGCTCGCCGCCGCCCGCGACCGGCTCAACCGGCTCAACCGGCGTCCCCGATCCGCCGCGCCGCGAGTCGAAGCCGTCTACGAGCTGGCCGCCAAGGGCCCCAGCACCCCTGCAGAGCTCACACTCAAGCCTGGATCGGTCACAACCCTGCGCGCCGAACTGGGACGCGCCCTGCAGTATTACAACAAGGTCTCCGGCGGGGCGATCTTCGCCGGCGCCGCCGACCTGCTGGGCTCGACGAGCGTGAACATCATAGGCGCAGGGTTTGGCGACGGGTACTGGAACGCCGTCAGGAATCCGGGGGCACGACTCATATCCATCGGTGGCATCTGCGAAGACGGGATGACGGGCGTCCTGTCCGGCCTGTCCACGTTTGGCCACCACATCGGCGCCGGTTCCTCCTACGGCGCGTTCATCGCCGCACTCGGGCACATCGCCTCACGGCTGCACGCTATCGGGGCCCAGGCGAAGCACTCGGTCACGGGCCAGCCGTATCGGCCGATCTTCGTCATCGGCGCCCACGCAGGCTTGAAGACCGGCGAGGATGGGCCCACGCATGCTGATCCCCAGCCGCTGCAACTGCTCCAGGAGAACTTCCCCAAGGGCACGGCCATCACGTTGACTCCGTGGGACCCCCAGGAGATCTGGCCGCTGGTGGCCGCCGCGCTGGCAAAGCGGCCCGCCATTATTGCGCCCTTCGTGACGCGCCCCAACGAGAAAGTCCTCGACCGCGCGCAGTTGGGCCTGGCCCCTGCAGAGGATGCCGTGAACGGCGTCTACCTGCTACGGAAGCCTCGAGGGAAAGGCGAGGGGACGATCGTCCTGCAGGAGAGCGCAGCCACCTACGCCTTCATCGAAGAGGCGCTGCCACTGCTCGACAAGGACGGGATCGATCTCTGGATCTACTACGTTTCCAGCGCAGAACTATTCGATCTTCTGCCTGCGGCGAAACAGCGCAGCCTCTTCCCGGAGGAGCGCGGCCGGGAGGCGATGGGCATCACCGGCTTCACCCTGCCGACGTTGTACCGCTGGGTGCGATCCGATCTCGGTCTGTCCATGACGCTGCATCCGTTCCGAAAGGGGCACTTCCTCGGAAGCGGTCAGGGCGAGGTGGTGCTGGCCGAGGCAGGCCTGGATGGCAGGAGCCAGTACAAGGCCATCAAGAAGTACGTGGAGGCACTCCGGCGAGAAGGGAAGGCGGCGCGACCCGCAGTCAAGACTGCCGCTCGAACCGTTGCCCGCCGGAAGGCGCAACCGAAGGCAAAGGCTCGCAAGCGGCGCTAGGACCCGCCCGGCTCCGCGGAGCGGAAGCTGATCGTCTCAACGCAGCGCGGGAGGGGTCTCCGGACCCCTCCCGCTCGTTTTTTCCTGGGCAGGATCCGATCAAGTAGGTGTCCCCTCACGATCCGCGACAGGGCCGGCTCCGCCTTCCAGTCGCCGACCCTACTCGCCCTCGGCACTGCGGGCCATCTCCGTACGGATCCGGAGGCCATCGCTGACTTTCCCGCCGCTCCCCCCGAACAACAAGGTATTGACCCGGCAAACCCTCCGAGATATATTGCAATGCATTGTGGTGCAAAGGAGGTATCCATGGAAACCCAGCTTACAGTCCGCCTGCCGGAAGTATTGCATGAACGCTTGACGCGGGCTGCGAACCGTCTCGGCTTGAAACGCTCGGATGTGGCTCGGATGGCCATTCAACGTTATCTGGACGAGACCGAACACATGCCTCGAGTTCGACCCTATGACGCAGTCAAGGATCTCATCGGATCCCTGGATAGCGGGATCTCGGACATTGGATCGCGCCATCGCGAGTACCTCTTGACACGGTTCCGCAAGCGTGGCTGACGTCCTGCTGGACACCGGAGCCTGGTACGCCATCCTCGACCGGCGCGACCGGGCACACGGCCATTGCGTCGAAGCATTGGAAGGGGTCACCGGGCGCCTGCTTTCCACCGAAGCTGTCCTGACGGAAACGCTCTGGCTGCTCGAGCGAGTGCGCGAGGGGCCCCGGCGGTGCGCCGAATTCGTACGGCGCGGCGCGGTCATCCTAGTGCCAACCTCCGCGTGCCAACCTCCGCGGAAAGCCTTGCCCGCGCCGTGGCTCTGATAGAGAAATACCGTGACGTGCCCATGGACTTTGCCGATGCCACGCTGGTCACGCTCGGCGAAGAGCTGGGATTGGACACCATCCTGACCCTGGACCGGAGGGGTTTCGGCGTCTACCGGCTCCTCGGGCGTCGGCCATTCCGCATCCTCCCGTGAAGGGGACTCCCGTCCACCCTTCGACCCCTTTCTTAAAGAGGGCTGCGGCTGCCCAGGGATTGGGAGGCGTGCTCGCGAATAGCGAGCGTAGAGTCGCAGGACCTGCCGCAGCGAATCCAAAGGCGGGCTGGACTTTCATCTGAACGGGGCCAGGCGCTTCACCCTGCCTGACGTGGGCGGCATCCGGTCCCGGCTACTTTCCCAACACGATTCGGCCGTCGGCGATCTTCTGCAGCGTTTCCACGTACAGGACGTGCTCGTGTTTCAGGACCCTTTCGGCCAGCGAATCGACGGTGTCTCCTTCAAGCACAGGCACCTGACACTGATTGATGATCGGCCCGGCATCGTAGCTCTCGTCCACGCTGTGAATCGTCACCCCGGTCACCTTTTCGCCTGCGGCCAAGACCGCCTCATGCACGCGCTTTCCGTACATGCCCTTCCCACCGAATTTCGGGAGCAGCGCCGGGTGAATGTTGAGGATCCTGCCCCGATACGCCTGCAGCGTCATGGGCCCCAGTCTTTTCATGTAGCCGGCCAGGATGACCGTATCCACTCCGTGCCGCTGCAAGACCCGCAAGATCTCTTCGTCTTCCAGGGGGCCGGGATGCGTCACCGCGCTGATGTGGTAATGCGGGATCCCCTCGTTCTTCGCCCGCTCCAGCGCCATCGAGTCGGAGTTGTTGCTGATCACGACACAGGGCCTGGCATCCAGGCGCCCCGCTTTGCAGGCGTCAATGATCGCCTGCATGTTGCTCCCGCCGTGCGAGGC
>CAZXXV010000384.1:2100-4714 GCA_964644725.1 uncultured bacterium | reverse complement strand
CTGGGGACCGACTCCCACACCTGCACCAACGGGGCGATGGGCGCCCTGGCCTTCGGCGTGGGCACTACCGACGGCGTGTACGCCATGGCCGCCGGCCACCTGTACGACTTCGAGGTCCCCGAGACGATGCGGTTCGAACTCACCGGGACCTTCCCCAAGGGCGTGTACGCCAAGGATCTCATCCTGCACATCATCGGGAAAGTGGGAGCGGGCGGCTGCTCGCGGCGCGTCGCGGAGTTCGCGGGGGACGGCGTCCGCCGGATGGGCATGGACGCCCGCACCACCATCTGCAACATGGCCGTCGAGATGAGCGCCCGCACCGGGATCATGCCCTACGACGAGCCCCTAGCCGCCTATCTCAAAGGCCGCGCGCAGTGGCCGCTGGAGCCCATCGACAGCGACCCCGACGCGCGATACGCCGATCGGATGACGGTGGACCTGCCGACACTGGAGCCGATGGTCGCCTTCCCGCACAAGCCGGCCAATGCCATGCCGGTGTCGCGGGTCCAGGAGATGATCGCGCGCAGTCGGGAGCACCCGACCCCGGATTTCCCGGCCGTGGCGAGCGACAGGATCACCGATGCCTTCCTGGGCGCGTGCACCAACGGCCGCTACGAGGACCTGGTGGAGGCGGCGAAGGTCTTGCGGGGCCACAAGGTGCACCCGGACGTTTCCTTCGTGGTGATCCCCGCCAGCCGGCGGGTCTACGAGCGCGCCATGGACGAGGGCATCCTGCAGGTCTTCATCAAGGCCGGGGCGAACGTGGAGTCGTCGAACTGCGGGCCCTGTTTCGGCAGCCACATGGGCGTGCTGTCCAGGAACGCCCAGATGATCAGCAGCAGCAACCGGAACTACCAGGGCCGCATGGGCTCGCGGGATGCGCGGATCTTCCTGGCCAGCCCCGCCACGGTGACGGCAAGCGCCATCGAGGGCCGCCTCGCCGACCCGCGCAAGTACCTCTGACCGGCCGCTGAAGGTCGGCGCCTATTCGGAGGGATCAAGTAGGCGGGAGAAGATTAGGGCGCGAGTGCCGCCTCCCCTTCCGGATTTCCTCTTCCGCTTCCTCGGTCGCGACTGCAGCGACACGGCTTCCCATCCTTACCATCTCTCGATGTGACGTGCGCTCCTCCCGGGCATGATGAAGCGCTCCGAGCGCTGACTCCTTACGCATGATCGCAAAAGCGTCGGGCAGCCTCGGCAAAGATCTGGGCGCTAGTGACGACGGAATCCAAGTCCACCCACTCAACGGCCTCGTGGGCCCCGGCCCCCGAGGGGCCGTAGTTGACGGTTGGGATGCCCGCAGCGGCGAAGATAGCGGCGTCCATCCAGTAGGCTACGCCGGCTTCGGCGGGCGGGCGCCCTGTCACTGCGCTCACCGCATCCCGGAGACAGCGGGCCACGGGCGCCTCGCGGTCGCAGAGGAGGGGCGAACGGTCAAGGAGGCACCGCACCTCTGCCTCCTCACCCACCTGGCGCACTACCCCCGCCAACTCCCGCACGACCTGCTCAGGGGTCTCGCCGGGCAGCGTCCGCCGCTCCACCTTTAGCCGGCACTCGGGCGCGTAGGTCGAGAGACCGGTCCCACCTTGAATGAGGGCACAGTGCATAGAGGCGGGACCGACCAGGGGATGCACCCGCGCTCGGAGAACCTCGCGATCGAATTGCTCCAGCGCGACGATGATCCGTCCCATCTTCCCGATGGCGCTGACACCCAGGTCCCAGCGGCTTCCATGTGCCGCCCGGCCGGAGGTAACCAACTCAGCCCAAACAAATCCCTTGTGCCCGAGGATGAGCCGGCCTTCGCTGGGCTCGGTGAGAATGCAGGCGTCCGCCTGGTGACGCTGCACAAAATCTGAGGCGCCGACGCTGGCATACTCCTCATCCGCCACGAGGGCCACCAGTACTCGCCCCCGCAGCCCGGTACCGGCCAGCGCCGCTGCCGCCGACATCACCGCGGCCGCGCTGCCCTTCATATCGTAGCTGCCTCTGCCGAAGACTCTCCCGCCCTCGACCCGAGGCTCGAAAGCCGGGATGGTCATGCCGGCTGTCCCCACCGTGTCCAGATGGGCACAGAACACCAGGGTGGGGCCGTTGCCGTCGCCGACTTCGGCTACGGCATTCGGGCGCCCGGGTGCCGCCTCCTCCAGCCAGGCCCGCATCCCCTGCTGAGCCAGCCAGTCGCGAGCAAAGGCCGCGACGGCCGCCTCACCGTGGGCCTCGTCAGGGACCAACGTGGGGTTCACCGATGGGATACGGATCAGTTGCTGGAGCAGATCGAGTACTGCCGCCGGAGAAAGGATGTCGGGTTGCACGCGAGCAGCCTCCTCTCTTCACCTCAGTGGGATTGTCTAATTCTCCCGGTCTGACGCGACTATGAACGACGACATCAGCGGACGATTCGGTTTCCCTCTTTCTCGCCAGCGAATCCGGAGATATCCCTTGGGTTCACGGGTCGCCTTGAGGCCCGGAAGCTCTGTGGCGACTCCTTCCGGAAGTCAGAGATGCCTCCCCTCGACCTTCGCCTGACACCAGGCGCAGAGCGCGTCGTAGAGAGGAAATTCCAGGTCGAGCTTTCGGTGGTCGTCCGAGCAGGTGGCAGCGAAGCCATGAGCGA
>CAZXXV010000384.1:0-2000 GCA_964644725.1 uncultured bacterium | reverse complement strand
TCCAGGTCGAGCTTTCGGTGGTCGTCCGAGCAGGTGGCAGCGAAGCCATGAGCGATGGCCTGGAGGCCAGCGGCCTCAGGAACGATCCCCACATCAGCCGAGACATCGGCCCCGTGGACGATGCGTGCCAACACTTGCAGGGCTGGATCCGTGAGCCCGTAGGCCTCGATGAGCACCTCGAAGCTGCACTTCCCCTCGCGGTGGGTGTAATCCGCGCCCGGACAGTCAAAGGACTTCCCCCCTTCCCGCCGGGCCACCTCCAGCACCGTGTCCTTGGGGACGAAGAGAAACTCTGCCTGCGGGTCAATGAACTTCTTGATCAGCCACGGACACGCCACGCGATCAGTCTTCGCCCCTTCCCGTGTCACCCACTTCATGGTCGCCCCTCCCCCTTCCCCTCACCTTCCCCTCTCCCCCGTCGCGGGGGAGAGGGGAAGGTGAGTGGGTTGAATCGCGCTGGCCATTCCTGTATCCTGCCACAACCTGATCTTGTCAAGGGGCGATCTCCTTGGGTTTCCAGGAGGAGACGATGCTGCCGGCTTCCCTGATGCAGCTGGACCGCGACAGCCGTCTGTTGTTCGTGGCCCGGGTGGCCCGGATGTTCGGCTACGGCTTTCTGGCCATCATCCTGGCCCTCTACCTGGCCGCCCTAGGCTTTGACGAGGCGCGGATCGGTCTCCTGCTGACGCTCACACTGGTAGGCGATACGGCGATCTCCCTGTGGATGAGCACACACGCCGACCGGTTTGGGCGGCGACGGATGCTGGCCCTGGGATCGCTGCTTGTTCTGGGTGCCGGCCTGCTGTTCATCGCCTCCGGCCAATTCATCGTCCTGCTCCTGGCCGCGACGATCGGCGTGATCAGCCCCAGCGGCTACGAGGTGGGGCCATTCCTCGCCATCGAGCAGTCAGCCCTGTCCCAGCTCGTGCGGAGCGAACGGCGCACCGGCGTCTTCGCCTGGTACAACCTCGTCGGGTCCTTCGCCACCGCGGCCGGCTCGCTTGCTGGCGGGGGCCTTGCCAGGCTCGGGCAGCAGTGGGGGATGACACCCTTGGCCAGCTACCGCGTCGTGCTGGTGGGCTATGCCCTCATCGGCCTGGTGCTGGCGTGGTTGTTCTGGCGGCTGAGCCCGGCCGTGGAAGTTCGCCCGGTATCACCGACTCCGCGAATCGTATCAGCCCCGCGGTTGGGTCTGCACCGCTCAAGCGGGGTGGTGCTGCGCCTGGCCGGGCTGTTCGCTGTGGATGCCTTCGCCGGCGGCTTCGTGTTGCAGAGCATCGTCGCGTATTGGTTCCACGTCCGCTTCGGCGCCGACGAGGCCATGCTGGGGATGATCTTCTTCGGGGCGAACCTGTTGGCGGGCATCTCGGCCCTGGCCGCGTCGGCCATCGCGTCCAGGATCGGCCTGGTGAACACCATGGTGTTCACCCATCTGCCGTCGAACATCCTGCTGATGCTCGTCCCGCTGATGCCCACGATGCCACTGGCGATTCTGGTGCTGCTGCTCCGATTCAGCATCTCGCAGATGGACGTGCCCACGCGGCAGTCGTACACGATGGCCATCGTCAGCCCGGAGGAGCGATCGGCGGCCGCCGGGGTCACAGGGACAGCGCGCACCGTGGGTGCGTCGCTGTCTCCCGTGTGCGCCGGCCTGTTGCTGAGCAGTCCGGTACTGATGAGCGGGCCGTTTTTCGTGGCCGGCGGCCTCAAGATCGTCTACGACCTGCTGCTCTTGGCTGCGTTCCGGGGCGTGAAGCCGCCCGAGGAGCGGGAGTGAGGGCGGATGGGAAGGCGGGGATGAGGCCGGATAGTGTCGGGCATCCTCATGTCTTCCCCGCACCGATATCCGACAGCGATATCCGACAGCGGAAACCGACTCGCCCGCAATGCCGCAAGTTCTTCGGTTCTTTCGCTGTCGCTGTCCCTATCGTTGTCGTGGTCGCCCCTACCGGGTATCCGGGCCCTCGATGGGCCGCACCGGTTGTGCGGGACGCTCTACC
>CAZXXV010000383.1:0-4722 GCA_964644725.1 uncultured bacterium | reverse complement strand
TGCCGGCGTGGCCGATCCCGATCCACCACACGAAATTGATGATGGCGAATCCCCACCCGATCGGGATGTTGATTCCCCATATCCCGACCCCGCGGTAGAGCAGGTAGGCGACCGAGATGAGGAGCAGTTGGAGCAAGAGGAAGCCGGCGGCGAACCCGACAAACCAGCCCCTGGGGGTCTTGGTCGTGAGAACGATGTCCCCGATCTTGTCGGTAATCGAGCCGTAGGTATATCCCGGCCCGATGATGGCGGGATGGGTCTGAACGCCTGGGGCTGCCTCGTGGCCTTCGGCCGGCATCACACTATCCCTTCTCGATCTCGGGGTTCGGGTTACGCACCTTTGCCAGATAGGTCGTTCGGGGACGGGTGTTCAGGTCCGCCAGGAGACCGTAACTCCGGGGATCGGCCTTGAGTTTGGCCGCGCGGCTTCCCGAATCATTGATGTTTCCGAAGACGATTGCCTGCGTGGGACACGCCTGCTGGCAGGCAGTCAGGATCTCCCCGTCACGGACCTGGCGATTTTCCTTCTCGGCTTCGATCTTGGCGGCATTAATTCGCTGGACGCAGTACGTGCACTTCTCCATGACGCCACGGCTTCGCACCGTGACGTTCGGGTTCCGCATCAGCTTCAGGCTGGGGGTCTCGAAGTCCTGGAACTGGAGGAAGTTGAAGCGTCGGACCTTGTAGGGGCAGTTGTTCGAGCAATACCGGGTGCCGACGCAGCGGTTGTAGACCATGTCGTTCAGCCCCTCGGTGCTGTGGTTGGTGGCGCCGACCGGGCACACGACCTCACATGGTGCATTCTCGCATTGCTGGCACATCACGGGCTGGTGGTGGACCTCCGGGTTGTCCAGGCTCCCCTGGTAATACCGATCGATCCGGATCCAGTGCATCTCGCGACCGCGGGTCACCTGGTCCTTCCCCACGATGGGACTGTTGTTCTCGGCCTGGCAGGCGACCACGCAGGCATTACACCCGGTACAGGCATTGAGGTCGATCGGCATGCCCCAGGCGTACCCTTCATACTTGAAACCGGGGTACAGGCTGAGGTCCGGGGGCGGCTCCTCGCCCATCTCCCGGGCGAACTCAGGATGCTTCTGGTACTCTGCCAGTGTGGCCGAGCGGACGAGGTTTCGTCCCTCCATGCTGTGGTGGGTCTGCGTGGTAGCGAGTGGGTAGCGCGCGCCGGCCTTGCGGACGGTCAAGCCCGGGGCGAACCAGGGCGCCGCGGCGGTTCGGACGGTATAGGCATTGAAGCCGGTGCCCGTTCCTACCCTCCCGGCGCGCGTTCGCCCGTACCCAAAGTGCACGGTGACGGAATCCACGGCGTGCCCCGGCATGATCCAGACGGGGGCGCGTACTGTCCGTCCCCCGTGCTGAAGGTCCACGACATCGCCGTCGGAGAAGCCGAGACGCTGTGCAGTGACAGGGCTCACCAGGGCTGCGTTGTCCCAGGTGAGTTTGCTCAGGGGCTTGGGCAATTCCTGGAGCCACCCATTGTTGGCGAAGCGGCCATCCCAGATGGTGGGATCGGGCCGGAACACGATCTCCAACCCCTTGGCCTCTCCTTGTCCCCCTGTCTCCTTGTCTCCGATTCCTTTCTTCAGCGTGACCGACTTCGGGGGCAGCGCCGTCCCGGCGATTACCCCGTCGTGGAGCGCCGTGTGCCAGAACAGCTCGAAGTCCTTCGACCGATGCTGGCCCCTCCAGTAGTCCCGGACGATCTCGTAGCCGGGGCGCCCGGGTTGCCCCAGGATCTCCGCAAGTAGCTCGTGCGCAGACTTCCCCCCATAGAGCGGGGCGATCAGGGGTTGGATGATGGCGACCGCCCCGTCGTAGGCGCGGGCGTCGCTCCATGACTCCAGGAAATGCGCCTCGGGAATGTGCCAGTCGCACAGGCGCGCGGTCTCGTCATCGTACAAGCCCAGGTGGACCCGGAGCTTCACCTTGGACAGTCGCTCGGCGAATTGGAGATCCACAGGTGCCGTGAACACCGGGTTGCCGCCGAGGATGACCAGCAGGTCCACCGTCCCGGCCTGCATGTCCTGGGCGAGTTCCCGGAGCGATTCCCGCTGATCCACGGGATTGGCCTCGACCGGATCGGTGTGGATCACGGTGGCCCCGACGTTGCCCAGGGCATGATTCATGGCATGGGCCAGCGCGTGCACGACGGGCGGCTGCCCGTCGCCGGCCACCACCAGGCTCGCCCCGCGGTGCTTCTGAAGGTCGCGAACCACGGCGGCGATCCACTGGGCGTGAGGCTCGGGTCGAGGTGTTTCCCCCGGCCCCGGCAGCACGCCCAGGCCCTGCGCCACGGCGCGGGCGAATCCCTCGATCTCGCTGGCTCGCAGCGGCAGGCGATGGTCCGCCATCGTCCCGGTGCCCGACGGCGTGTTTTCCACCACGTACAGGCGATTCATCCGGGTATCGCGTCCATAGATCTTTCGCCGCTCGGCGAAGTCGCGCGCGTATCGCACGCTGCCGGGACCGGAGCACAGGAAATCGGCGTCCAGGGCCAGGATCACATCGGCCTTCTCGAAGCGATAGTGGGTCTCGACGAACTCACCGAAGGCGAGGCGGGCGCCCAGCCGCGCGGTATCCCGCGCGGCGGGCTCGTACTGATGCCACTTGGCCGCAGGGAACATGGACAGCAAGGCCCGCAACTGGGAGGCCAGGGTCGTGGAGGTGACGGTCTCGGTCAGAATGCGGAGGCCCGCCCCCCGGCGCCCTTTCTGCCGGTCCCGCTCGCCGCTCAGCGCAGCCGAGAATGCGTTCCATGTGCTGATCTTTCCTGCGTTGGTGATCGCCTGGGAACGATCCGGATCATACAGGGACAGCACCGAGGCCTGGGCGAAGGCGTCGGTGGCGCCCAGGCTGGCCGGATGCTTCGGGTTGCCCTCGAGCTTGGTCGGGCGCCCCATGTGGCTCTCGGCCAAAAGCCCGGTGGCGTAGCCGCCGAGCGGCATGGCCGTGGCGAAGAACAGGGGCTTGCCCGGCACGATTTCTTCGGGCGCCTTCACGTAGGGCACGATCCGCTCGTCGGGCTGGCCGGTGCAGGCGGTCAGGCCCGCCAAGGCGAGGGACGCCCCCATCAGTTTCAGGAAGCCGCGGCGGCTCACCGGGTCCAGCCACTCCGAGGCATTCTCGGGGAACTCGCGGCGCAAGAGCGCCTGGAATTCCTCGCTGTCGGCCAGCTCCTTGAGGCTTCGCCAGTACTGCTGACCCCGGGCCGCCGCTAGGCGTTCCCGGATCGCGGCGAGGTCCAGATTATCCTTGGTGCTCCCAGTATCCGCCATCGTGAACATCTCGAGAGCCTACCGATGACACGTGGAACAGCTGGTAAGGTATGCCGGGCTCTGGATCTTGTATTCCTTCACAAGCTTTCGCCCGAGCGCGATCTGGTCCTCCGGCGGCTGATACTCCATGCTGAAGACGTACTCCCGGGGCCGGACGAACCGCTGGGGCGCCCGGTGGCATTCCAGGCACCATTCCATGTAGAGACTGTACGCCTTCCACGTCAGGGGCATCTGATCCACGCGGCCGTGGCAGGTCACGCATCCGACCCCCTTGTTGACATGGATGCTGTGATTGAAGTACACGAAGTCGGCCAGCCTGTGGACCCGGATCCACTCGAGTGAACGGCCGGTTCGCCAACTCTCGCGCACGGGCTCCAGCACGGCGCTGTCCGCCCAGATCTGCGTGTGGCAATTCATGCAGGTCTTCGTCGGAGGAATGCCGGCGAACGCGGACTCCTCCACCGACGTGTGACAGTAGCGGCAGTCGATCCCGTCGTCGGCCACGTGGTGCTTGTGGCTGAAAGGCACCGGCTGGCGCCGGGCGACTCCGACCCCGGTCATGTAGGGTGATATGACAACCCCCCCCACGGCGAGGAGCAGCACCACCGCGATGATTCCACCGGCGACGATGCTCAGCCGGGCAAGCGTATTCGTCGTCGGCCGGAAGATCTGCGCCATAGCGTCGGGGCCGTCACGTACTGCCTGTTCGTCGGGGAATCGCCGGACGGTACAAACGGTACAAGAGGAATAAAAAACCCGATGGAGAACCCCGGTACTCCAACGGGAGCCGTTCACTTTGTGCCGTCCGGCGCGATATGCGGGAAGGCACGGTCCAGAAGCTCACTCACAGTGTGGCATGAACCCGTGTGGCGGCTCATGCCGGCTGCGGATGGCTTTCAATACGGCGCTAAGGCGACCATGTCAAGCCTCTTTTCTTCTCCCTAAGTGGAAGAAGAGGGAACGGGTTCCGCCCTCTGCGAAAACCAGCCGTTCCCTCGCTTTTTCTGGGGGCTGTCGGGGGCAGCGTTGCTGTGCTACAGTGGCATGGCACGATCGAGGCCCGGTTGTCTGGGCTCGAGTGCGGCACGGAGCCAATGCATGGAACCAAGCGAGCAGGGGGCATCCGGGGACCGACAGGGTCCCGCGGTCGAGATCGAGGGCCCCCGGCACCTGTACGGGGATCGCGAGGTCCTCGCAGGCGTGACCCTCAGCGTCGCGCGCAGCGAGATCCTGGGGCTTCTCGGGCCGAATGGCGGCGGGAAGACGACCATGTTCAAGATCCTGTATATGAAAAAGGGACAGCAGGTAGGTTATGATGCTTTCCTCTTCTTCCCCGTCACCAGGGCTGCGGCGCTCAGGCCGCGCGCCCGCAGGAGGTCGGGCCCGCGCTGAAGGCCGGTGCGGACGACGGGGGGAGACACCCCGA
>CAZXXV010000382.1:0-4724 GCA_964644725.1 uncultured bacterium | reverse complement strand
GGGTCGCATAGCAGGGCGCCCCTCGGGGCGCCTTTTCCTTTTCCGGGCCAGCGCCAGAGGGAGGTTCGCATGATCAAGGTCATCAAGTCTGACGAACGACACCACGCGGATATGGGGTGGCTGTCCACCTACTGGCATTTCTCCTTTTCCGAGTACTATGACCCGACCAACATGAACTGGGGAGCCCTGCGGGTCTTCAACGACGATGTGGTCCGACCTGCTCAGGGCTTCGGAGCTCATCCACACCGGGACATGGAGATCGTGACCTACGTCCTGGAGGGCGAACTGGAGCACCGGGACAACCAGGGGAACACGGGAGTGATTCATCCCGGCGAGGTCCAGGTCATGTCGGCTGGGACCGGGATCGTTCACTCCGAATACAACCATTCGAAGGACCGCCCCGTCCACTTGCTCCAGCTCTGGATCATCCCCCGCACAAAGGGATTGAAGCCTCGATGGGAACAGCGCCGCTTCACGGCGGAAGCCCGAAGGGGAATCCTGCTGCCGGTCGTGTCGGCGGGCAATCTCCCGGAGACGCTGGCCATAGATCAGGACGCAACGATCTATGTGTCCGCCCTCCTCGCTGGGCAGAGCGTGATCCACAAGAGCCGGACCGGTCGCAAGGCTTACCTCTTTGTCATCGCCGGCGCGCTGACTGTCAACGGGACTCCCCTCAGGTCAGGCGATCAGGCGCGGATTGCCGATGAGCCTGAACTCAGCCTGAAGGCCACGGAGGACGCAGAGTTGATCCTGTTGGACCTCCCGTGACCTTCGAGGGTTTTTCACAGCGTCGCTCACCGACAACATATCCTGGCGACCCGGTGATCCGGGAGGCGCCAGGAAAGGAGCAAAGATGAACAGGAGCGAATCTACCCCACTCCAGGGATGGGGAATCACGGTCATGCGTGTGGTGGTCGGGATCGTGTTTCTGCTGCATGGCGGGCAGAAGCTTTTCATCTGGGGGTTCGGCGGCGTGGCAGCCTTCATGGGGCAGATCGGCATTCCGGCGCCCATGCTGGCCGCCTTCGTTGTCACGCTCGTGGAGTTCCTGGGCGGACTGGCTCTCTTGCTCGGCCCGTTCACCCGCTGGGTCGCCATTCCATTGGCGGTTAACATGTGTGTTGCTATTCTGACGGTCCACTTGCCGGCCGGGTTCTTCCTGCCCAAGGGGTACGAATTCGCCTTGACGCTGCTCGCCGCGAACGTGGCGCTGGCATTGCTGGGATCAGGTGAGGCGTCGCTCGACAGGCTTTTCGATCATCGCGGGTCGTGACGCAGAAGCTAGCGTGAAGGAAGAATGCGAGCAGGACAAGACTCTGCTGTCCGTGCTCAGCGACGGCCCCATAGATGCGAAGTCACTGCGCCCAGGACTACAGCCGCGGCCGCCAGGGCGAAGATCCCCCTGTACCCGAGGGCCTCGGCTGCCAGGCCGAGCCCCACCGCGCCCAGGACGTTGCCAAGGTCAAATGCAGCCGCCAAGAGCGCCACGGCCCACCCGCGCCGATCTCGTGGTACCCCGAAGAGCAACAGGGCGTAGATGACCGGCATCAGGATCCCATGACTGACCCCGCAGACCAAGCCGACGCTCACCAGCAGGATGGACGAGTCCCCGAAGGGTAATGCGGCCAGGCCGACGGCCATCATCCCGTAGGCGGGGGGCAAGACCCTCGGTCGCGCCAACCACCCGAGACCGAGGCCTCCCGCCAATCGCACGCCGATGAGCCCAGTGAAATACGCGAAGAAGAACATCCCTGCTCGTCCGGGGGCTGCCGCGATTCGCGCCACCGGAACGAAGACGCTCAGGACCCCGTAGGCCAGGCCAACCACAACCCCGCCGAGCAAGAGAGGGGCCGCCCCTTTGAGCAGACCCGGGACGGGCCTCGCCTCTTCCTGCCGCGGTCGCCAGGTCTCCGGTACCCGCCCCAGGACCACCAGCCCACCTGTCAACGCGAGAGCCGCAGCTCCAAACAGGGAGAAAAACCCACCCCGCCGCGCGATCGCTTCTCCAACGCCGGGCATCAGCGCGCACGCAAGACTCATCCACGCGGTGTAGATCGCGAAGACCTGCGCCCGGGCGGCAGGGGGGCTCAGATCGGTCACCAGTGTGCCGAGGCCGGAATCCACCAAGGAGGTCCCGATCCCCTGGAGGATGCGCATCGCCAGGAAGGGAACGCCCATCTGCGGAAAGGCAAAGAGCGAGAGGACCGCCACGATGGTCACAACGGCGCCAGCCGCGGTCACTGAACGCCGACCAAAGTGATCGAGGAGGCGGCCCCCCAGTGGTCGCGCCAGCAGGGAACTGGCCCGCAAGAGGCCGGCCACCAGGCCGATCTGTGCGGGAGAGCTGCCCCTCTGCTGCAGGTAGACGGGGAGCAGGAGGAAGAACGCCTGGGAGGTACTAAACAGAAAGCTTGCCGCGTTCACCGTCCGGAGCGCGGCGCGGAAGCCACGCGATCCAGATGGCTTCATGGCGACGGTGCCCCGCTCTTGAGCGGGGGCCACGTCGGGCGAGCTACCTCATCGAAATGCATCTGGCTCTGGGTGCAGAAACGAGCGAGGAGACGTGCGCGTACGGTGGGGACTGATTGCGGCTTCTCGATGATGGGCGACCCCATGCCGAGAATGGGGAGGTCTGACGACATCTCCGGGCACGCCCGGCTCACTTGAACCGGGTGATCGTAACATCCAGGCGGCGCACCTGATTGTCGGCCCGCTTCCACTGGACGAGAATTGGGCTCTGGTAAGTCCCCTGGACGATTCGCCCCTTCCCATCGCCTTCTGCGTCGGAAACGAGCAGACTGACGCTCCGCTTCACGCGAAGGAATCGAGCCGCCGGCACGCCCATGAAGGCTGCCACGATCCGCTCGACGACCGATTCGCTCACGCGGAACGCATCCATCAGCTCGTTCAAGACGTGGACGAGGTCATACTTGGCATGGTCCATTGTCTTGGTGGGAATCGCCATGGGGTGGCGGAGCATGTGCCTGCCGTGGATGGCCATCAGCCTGAGAGGATCGCGCAGGACCTCCGCAAGATCGTGCCGCATGAGCAAGGTTTCGTACTCGTTCACGGTCAGGCCTACATGACGCTCAGCGGGATCCAATGCGACATCGACCCTGCCCTTATCAATGCCGCCGCGCTCCAGCCAGGCAGTCAGTTGCTCCATGAACCCGTTCCGCGGGTCCCTGAGGTTCACGGAATCGATGGGATGCTTGGAGACGGGGACTGCGATCTGACCCCGGTGGACGACCTCCTCCTCGTTGTAGGCCAGCACCGTTGTCCTCCGCGTGCGGCGGCCTTTCTCGTGGATGCCGTCAAGATCGATGAAATAGACGGGCGTCCCCGGCCGGTTGACGTAGGTCACACAGTTCCTGAGGCCGGAGCCGATGAAGGTCAGGTGAGAATCGGCATTCCTGGGTTCGCGCTGTCGCTCTTCCTCGCTCAACTCGTTGCGCAACTGGAGCTGGTCGTGGCGATAATCGGCCCCGGGAGGAAAGAACTTTTGAAAGGCCCGGATGAAGGGGGCGACACGCTCTCGGCTGTACCGCAGCCGGGCGCACAGGCTCTGCTCCAGGTAGCCTGCCGTTGTGTGGTATGAGCAATAGAGGGCCTTCCGATACTGGTCGAGAAGGTCGCCAAACTCCAGGCCGATCCGTTGCGCGACGTCGATGACGTCGAAGCGTGCCTGCGGTACCAGTGCCAGAGAGATTTCTTTGGGATGCATTCCGGCTCTCCCATTGGCAGTTGGCCTGTCAGGAACCGACGATCAGGGTCTCCATAACTCGAGGGCCCCGGGCAACGAAAACGGCGAGTAATCGTACCTGCCTTCGGGTGGGTTGTCAACGGAAGCCGGGGCTTTGCGCTTGACAACCCCCGCCGTTTAAGCTACTTAGCCACTAGATCGAGTCCCATCGAGACAGAACTCCCCCGATGCGGAAGCCCCGGGCGGCGGTGGGATTCGTTGGATGGGTGAACCACTCGTAGGAGCGCAGCATGGCAAGCACCGAGACCCACCCGGTCCGAGCGAGCATCTTGGTAGTGGATGACGATGTCGGAGTGCAGGAATCGTTCGAGGCCGTGCTTGCCAAGGACTACGCTATGCACTTTGCGACCCAGGGCCCCGAGGCGCTCCGCATCCTGAGCACCCAGGATATCAATCTGGTCCTGCTGGATATCCGCATGCCGGGCATGGACGGGATAGAAGTCCTGCGCCGGATCAAGGAACTGAACGAGCAGACGGACGTCATCGTGGTCACAGCGGTGAAATCGCTCAAGACGGCAGTCGAGGCCATCAAGCTGGGCGCTTACGATTACATCACCAAGCCCTTCGACATCCACGAGATCCTCGCCCTCATCAAGCGCGTAATGGAGAAGCAGGAGCTGATGAAAGAGGTTCTGTACCTCCGCGACGAGGTAGCGCGGGATCATCGCTTCGAAAACCTGGTGGGGCGCAACGCCCGGATGCACGAGATCTACACCCTGATTACGCGGATCGCCGACAACAACGCCACGGTGCTGCTGAGCGGCGAAAGCGGCACCGGAAAAGAGGTCCTGGCCCGTGCCATCCACCAGCAGAGCAATCGAAGCCATCGCCCCATCGTCGCCATCAACTGCGCCGCCATCCCGTCGGAACTCCTGGAGTCGGAACTCTTCGGCCACGAGAAGGGGTCCTTCACCGGGGCCATCGCCACCAAGGTGGGGAAGTTCGAGCTGGCCACCGGGGG
>CAZXXV010000381.1:0-4737 GCA_964644725.1 uncultured bacterium | reverse complement strand
CAGCCATCACGGCCATGTTGCAGAAGATCGTGGACACCCAGCGGGAGCCGATCGGCCGGGCCGCTTGCCGTCTGGCCGACGCCATCGTGGAGGATCGGTACATCTACGTGATCGGGACTGGCGGCCACAGCTACATCGCCTGTGAGGAGATGTTCTGGCGGGCAGGCGGTCTGGTGCCGATCTATCCTATTCTCGACCCCGGATTTTCCATCTCTCACGGGGCCTGGCGATCGATGCTGATCGAACGGACCCCGGGCTACGTGATCCCCATCCTCAAGTACCATGGGGTCGGCAAGGGGGATGTCCTGATAATCTCCAACGCATACGGGATCAACGCGGCAACCATTGATGCGGCTATGGAGGGGAAGCGGCTGGGGGCCACGGTGATCGGGGTGACCTCGACGGAATTCGCGAGGCAGGTCCCCGCAGATCATCCCGCCCGTCATCCGAGTCGGCAGAACCTGTATGAGATCGCCGACATCTTTCTGAACACCTGGATGCCGTATGGCGATGCGGTCGTGGACGTTCCGGGGTGCCCGCAGAAGGTAGCGCCCTCCTCGTCACTGGGGACCGCCTTCGTTCTGAACTGCCTCGTCGCCACGACGGTGGAGGAATTGGCGCGTCGGGGTGTGACCCCGCCAGTGTGGAGGAGTGGCAACCTCCCCGGCGGAGATGAGAGCAATCAGCAGCACATGGACAAGCACCTGCGGCGGGTGAAGTTCCTTTAGAACTGGCCGGGGGCTCCCCGAGCCTGGGAAGCAAGGAGGGACTCATGCGACATGGATGGAACGGCTTGACGATCCTCATTGCGGTCGCCGCCCTGGTCGTCGTTGCTTCCACAACGATGGCCGAGGCAGCCAAGGTCAGCATGAAGTTAGGGCATATTCGGGCGGACACCTCGCCCACCCACAAGGCTGCGTTGAAATTCGCCGAGCTGGTGGCCCAGAAGACGGGCGGGGAGATCGAGATCAAGGTCTTTCCCAACAGCCAGCTCGGCGGCATCCTGGACATGTTCACCGGCATGAAGGCGGGCAGCATTGAGATGGTCTATGGAGGGATCAACACCTACGCCTGGATCAAGGGGGGCGAAGTCTTCCAGATCACGTCCGTGGCTTTCCTGTACCGGGACTATGACCATATGCGCCGCGTCTTGCTGTCCCCCATCTTCAAGCCGCACCTCGAGGCAGCGGAGAAGGCGACGGAGGTGAAGGTCGTCAACATGAACGGGGACACGGCCCCGCGCGAGCTGAGCACCCGGGACAAGCCAGTTCGGACGGCAGCAGATTTCAAGGGGTTGAAGATCCGAATCGCGGAGAGCGTCCTGGCGCGGGCCGTGTTTCAGCGCCTGGGGGCAAACCCTCAGGTCATTCCCTATGCCGATCTCTACATGGCCCTGAAGCAGGGGGTTGTGGATGCCCAGGAGAACGGCGTCATTCCCATCAAGAACATGTCGTTCTACGAGGTGCAAAAGTACCTGACCCTCACGCATTACGTCCGGGACGTCGAGACCTTCTACATCAGCGCCGAGCGTTGGAATGCGCTGACCCCGGCCCAACAGAAGGCCCTTTACGAGGCCTCGGAGGAGGCCGGGAACCTCGAGACCCAGCTCACCCTGCAAGAGCTTGACGAGGCGACAAAGTTTCTCGCCACCAAAATGACCATCATCGAGCCGGATCTTCCCTCTATCCGGAAGGCGTTGGAGGGATTGTACGAGGAGCAATTCGAGGGGAAGCTCTGGCCGAAGGGCTTGCTGCAACAGGTCCGCGACTTCCGGTAGGCTGACTCCCGGGGGCTCCCGCTCTCAAGGCGGGAGCCCCCGGGGGATATAATGGCCGCTCCATGATCAGCGTCCTCTTCATCCTGTTGTTCCTGCTCTGCGCTGTCGGCTTCGAGATCTGGGCCGCCATGGGGCTGAGCGCCATCCTCTACCTGCTCATCCGGGGTGATGTTCCACTGAACGTCATCGCGATGAGCATGGTGTCTGGAGTGGACATCATCACCCTGGTGGCAATTCCCTTCTTCATGCTTGTGGGCGAGCTGATGAACGAGTCGGGGATCACCGAGCGGCTGGTGCGCTTTTCGCAGTACTTCGTCGGCCGAATCCAGGGGGGGCTGGCCTACGTCACGGTCATCGTGAACGTGATCATGGCCGGCGTCTCGGGGTCGGCCGTGGCCGACGCCAGCGCCGTCTCCTCTGTACTCCTGCCGGCGATGGCCCGGGACGGCTACGACCGGCGGTTTGCCGCCGCCATCAATGCCGCCGCAGCAACCATCGGTCCGATCATCCCGCCCAGCATCCCCATGGTCTTCATGGCTGTCATCAGCGACCTGTCCATCGGCCGGCTGTTCCTGGGCGGGGTCGTGCCAGGCCTCTTGATGGGCGCGTTCCTGGCAGTAACCATTTACCTGCAATCTCTGCGGCACCCGCTGCCCGCGACCCACGTTGAGCGCGGTCTGATGGAGTTTCTCCGGCTGCTCGGCCAAGCCTTCCTGGCCCTCCTGGCCCCGGGCATCATCATTGCTGGGGTGGTCTTCGGCGTGGTGACCATCGTGGAGGTGGCCTTCCTCGCGGTCTTCTATGTGCTGCTGGTGGGGATGCTTGCCTACCGGACGATTCACGTGCGGTCCTTGCCCAGAATCTTCGCCCGAGCTGCGGCCACGTCGGTCACAATTCTGGCGATTTTCGCCACGGTCGGCGCCTATTCCTGGATCATCGCCAACGAGCAGCTTGGCCCCCAGGTGGCGCGAGGCATCCAGGTGCTTGGACTGGGCCGATTCGGATTCCTCCTGGTGGTCAACATCTTTTTCCTCTTCCTGGGTTGTATCATGGACGCCATCCCGGCAATGTTAATCTTCTTCCCCGTGCTCCTGCCTGTGGCCAAGGGCCTCGGAATTGACCCGATTCACTTCGGGGTGGTGGTGGTGCTGAACCTGATGATCGGGCTCTTGACCCCACCCGTGGGCGGACTCCTGTTTCTCGAGGCGAAGATCGCGGATATCCCGTTCGAGGCGCTGGTCCGCGCGGTGGGCCCCTATCTGATCGCGCTGCTTGCAGTCCTGGGCTTGATCACCTACATCCCCTCCCTGGTGACGTTCGTTCCCAACCTGGTCTTCCGGTGAGTGGGGTCATGCGAATCCTGCGCTCGGGGCTCGACGCGATCCTCTCGACGGCTATCGGGGCCGCCCTGCTGGGCATCTTCCTCTTGAATATGTACCAGGTGGGCGGCCGCTACCTGTTCGGGATAGGCGCGGTGTGGATCCCCGATGTCACCCGGTTCCTGATGATCTGGATGGTCTTCCTGGGAACGGCGCTGATGCACCTGCGGGGCAGGCACTTGGTGATAGACTTCATCCAGGTCCGTCTGCCGGTCCGCGTGCGACGGGCGACGGAGGTGGTGATCAACATGGCCATGCTGGGGATGGCGTGTATCCTGCTGCTGGTGGGCTGGCGGATCATGGCCATTCGCATGGACATCCCGTACACCGGCTGGGAGGTTCCGACGGGGTATGCCTACCTGGCGGTGCCGGTCGCAGCGCTGCTGATCGCATTGACCAACGTGGTCAACCTGTGGGAGTGGTGGAGCAGGGGTGGGGCGCAGGTGAGGGGTCGGGAAGGGTCATGAATCAGAGAGTGGCACAGCAGGTTTGCAGATCCTTCGAATGTCACGCCAATCATAATCCGGCAGCAGCTTGACCGGTTTGACATGCGATTGCGCCGCGAGCGATTTGAGCCGCTCGACCCGCTCCTTCGTTTGTGGATGTGTTGACAAATACTGAAAGAGCGCTGCCCCCTTGCTGTCCCCCCGCTGTAGGACCTCGAAGAAGGCGATCATCCCGGCCGGATCGACCCCGGCCTGAATGAGCATCCGCATCCCCTCCGCGTCCGCCTCCTCTTCGTTCTGCCGGCTGTATCGCAGCGCTCCCAGGGTCTGGGCGCTTTCCAGGCCGAAGGCCATGATGCCGCTCGCGTCCCCGGTCAGGGCGGCGACCAGCAGTCCGCTGGATACATTCTGGAGAAGTGCGCGCGTGGCATGGCGCTTGAGGACGTGTTGGAACTCGTGGGCGAGGACGCCCGCCAGCTCTTCCGGCGACCGGGTCCGCTCGAGCAATCCCCGAAACACCAGGATGTATCCGCCCGGGGCTGCCAGGGCATTCACCATGGGATCATTCACCACGATCACCCGGAAGCGGTAGGGGTTGTTCAGGAGGTGGGCGGTCAAGGTCGCGCTGATCTTATCGATCACCTGGGCGCGACTCGGATCCGCGCATCGCTTCCTCGGCGGCGCGAGGTGTTCGACCACCGCTTGCCCCAGGCGCTCCTCCCACGAGACGGGAACGCGAGAAGCCACAAGGGACGCGACGGCAGGGATTCCCCAGAGGTAGAGCGCTGCAGAGATCCCAACGGCAGCCAGGGCCGCGAGGAGGGTGAGGGCGACTCGCAGCCTGCGGCGGGCAGGATCGTGAAAATGGGTGGTCAGCTCCGGCGCCAGCCGGCGCATGTCGCTCAGAAAGGCCGTCTCCGAGATCAGGAGGACCTCTGGAATCTCCTGACCTTTCTCCAGGCGAACCTGCTCGCCGGCGTAGAAGCCTTGGGTCTGGCGGATGTCCCTGTACCGCCAGAAGAACGTCACGCCGTTCTCCGTGGTGACCTGGAGGCCTTGCCGCATCAAGCGGATCGTCACCCGCTGGCGGGCCGCCGTCCGCCCATCCAGATAATGTCCTTCCCAGTCAGTCTGC
>CAZXXV010000380.1:0-4749 GCA_964644725.1 uncultured bacterium | reverse complement strand
CACGCCGGGATCTGTGCGGGGGCCGTTGGGTAACCGGCGGTCCTACCGCGATGGCTTCCCAACGCAGCAGAACGGAGTGGATCACGAACTCATCAGACGCGCATACGTGGTGTCTCACGCTGATGCCAACGCTGTTCCGTCGATCACCCTTCGGGGCGGAGACGTGCTCGATGGCTACGACCACCCGCCCTCGTACGACACGCAGCTGGACGAGCCGACCGACGAGTACACACACAGGGCGTTAAACGTGCACATTCGGTGGCAGCGGTTCCGGCGACTTGTGTGTTGGGTGGGCGACACATGATGCCCAGATAGCAAGACGGCCCTCCAGGGATTCTGTTTCCCCAGGGGGCCGACGCATCTGACCGATGGATTGCCCCGACGCCATCCCGGTGGCTCCAGAAAACCCCAGGGTGCGCGTCCAAAGTCACTTCACGCTGGCTTTCACCGGCGCGGAAAGTCAAGAGGAAAAAGGGTGCTTCGATGGCTCAGTAAACCAGCAGATAGGTTTCCGGTACCCTTCTTGGACCTCATGAAGAGAATATTCCCAGGAGCCGGCAGACTTCACTAACGGTCATGAAGGCGTCCTGTCGGATCCGTGCCTCCCCCTCAGGATCGCCCGCACTTACGAAGGCTGCCACCCAGGTGGGGCCTTCCGAATCCAGTTGTCGGAACTTCTCGCAGACCAATCGGAGGCCCCGCGCCACGGCCGCCTCGCCCAGGAAGGGCCGCAGCGCCGCCGCCACGGCGGCGGGTCCGCCACGGTAGTGGGCGCAAATAGCGTAGATGTCGTAGGCATCCTTTTCGGCGTAGCGCTCCCCGATGGCGATCCCCTTCAGGGCCAAGCTGCCGACAAGGTCCGTAACCTTGAGGCGCATCCGCGCCCGCGCTCCATCCGGAAGCTGGGCCTCCAGCTCATACCAGAACCAGTGGGTCAGCGCCACCTCGGCCTCTTCCAGGGTGCGGGCCTGAAGATCGAGTTGGACCCGACGGTGTCGATGTGAGCGACCGTGCCCGGGCAGGGGCCTCGGGATGAGGAAGTCCACCCGGATCAAGTAGTCCTGGCCGTCCCGAGGCGACTGGATCATCTTCTCGAATTGGCAAAGGGAATCGGAGCGAAGCTGGTATCCCCGATCTCGAAGCAGCTCCACGATGGTGGCGTACCGTTGTGCATCCACGAGATCCGGATTCACTACGAGGTCGATGTCGATCGATCCCACGTGTACGAAGCCGACCCGGAAGGCGTCAGCCTGAAAGGCATCGGCCTGGAAGGCTCCCTCCTGTCCAAATTCTTCCAGGATGAGATAGGGTGCCCAGCCCCCGATGAGGACCAGTGCGTCGCGGTAGGCGCCGAGCGTGGTCATGACCTCGGCCAGGCCAGAACGAGAGGCCGCCGTGACGCCGTCCTGGTAGTCGCTGGCCGTCCGGGGCCGTCGCATCCCACGCTCAATAGCCCAACTTCTGGCGGCGAAGTGACTCTGCCTGCTCGCGGCCTCGGGCTGGGTAATTCATCAGGTCGAGATATAGCTGGGTGTTGCAGACCACTCGTACCCCTCTGATGGTCTGGACTCGATAGAAGACCCCTTCGTCGTGGGCCTCGAGAACGTGCACGGTCCCTCCCGCCTCGACGGGTCGGAGGTCCAGGGCTCGCACCAGCCGGTCCCGATCGCCCAGAAAATATGCGTGCACATCGGGTGAACGCACGAACGGCGCCACAAGAGCCGCTCCACTGTGAAGGGTCAGACCCACAGCTTCTTTGTGGCTCACCGCGTGGGCCGTGAGCTTGGCCGCCAGCTCAGCCGGATTGCGCACGAAGGTGTAGAATGTGTGCTGCCGGTGCATGTCCAGACTGTAGTTCTGCGACCAGAGGTCGAGCAGCTCCCCAGGCTTCCGGAGCCCGATGGCTCCACGGCGCTTCTCGACGAAGGCCTTCTCCTCAAGCGCGTTGACGACCAGGTGGGTGGTCCGAAGGCTGATGGCCGCCTCTGCCGCCAGTCGTGCCAGCGTCCACTCCGCCTCAGGCTGTTCAAGGAGCACCCGGATGATCCTTGAGGACTTGGGGGCGAAGAGCCGCCTGAGCCGGGTCTTTGCCCGAGCGGGAGGCGTGGCGCTAAACCGATCTATCAGGATCCCGTCGAAGCGGAGAAAGACGTTACCCGTAAGGTCGAGATAGCCGACCCCCGCCCCGCGGCAGAGACGCTGCCCCTCCGGGGAGATGTAGGGGGCTACGACAACGGGGTAGGTGCGGGGATCCCTTCGGGCCGCGAGCGTCAGGGACATGATGGCCTGGGCCAGGTAACGAGGCTCCCCGATGGCCTTGACCTCGCAGACCAGGCGGCGCGTCCTCCGCGCCGACCGGACCTTCAGGACCAGGTCCCAGGGGGTGTCCGGAGATGCACGCTCTACCGTCACCCGAAGTGTCGGAAGGAGCTCCGGGAGCCGTCGACGCAGACTGGCGAGGACCTCTCTTTCGGTAGGCATATTTTTACCCAAATAGCTATTTTTACCGTACGGGTAAAATACATAGCTTACCGGTGGCGTGTCAAGTCCCATCGGGGGGACGGGGGGACCCGACCGTTTTCTCGTCCCAGGATAGATTCCCTCTCCCGACGTCGTAGCGGCGTGTGCGTGGGGCAGTGCCCGCTCTCTCCGAGGCCGCTCCCAGTTTACACCTGCGTGAAGGGAACGGCACGTTGCCAGCTCTGTCGCCCCTGGCACCTCCCACCCATACCTTCGCACCCCCCCCGCGCGCAGGTGGCTTGTCATAAGGATGCTTGCGTCGGGAAGCGAGCCGGGGTATGGTGACCGGACCGACCGCCTTCCATGGGAATAAGCGCATGAACGTCAAGTCCCCTGAATCCGAGGCCGAGCCATGAGCCCTGCTTCTCCGCTCCTCATCGCGCGATTTGCGCAGCTTCCGAGAAACTCTGCCGAGGTCTGGCAAGGTGGCCTCGTGCGCCTGCCGACCTGGATAGAAAATGGCCCGGACGGAAAGCCCTACTGATCCTGGGGGGCGATCTGGGTGAGTCTGCGGACCGGGCTGGTGCACATGAAGATAGAACCAGAGTTCGGAGCCCACGACCCTGCCCTCGCGCTGGAGATGCTGGTGGAGTTCGGCCTCAACAAGAAGCTCGCCGGGTGCCGGCCGGCGCGCCTCGAAGTCGCCGACGAGGACCTCGGCGCGTACCTCGTGCGCGCACTGGGCGATGGGGGCCTTGCCTTCACGGTTTCCAGGGATCTCCGGGCCGTCAAGCAGGTGCTGGCCCACTATAGCGAACATGTGAACAAGGCGCCCTTGCCGCCGGATTCGCTGCTCGCCACGGGTCGAGACGGCGAGGCTGGCGTGCTGCTCCAGCAATTTGAAGACGACGTCAGCGCGGCCTGGAAGTACGGGTGGGTGCTGTGGGCCTTCCGTCGGGAAGGGGACAGCCAGCTCGCGCGCGATCGACTACGAGAGGCGGTCCGCGCCAACCGCCACGTGCCCAAGTACCTGAGCCGCAAGGCGGAATGGCTGGACCCGCTGCCACAATCGTACGCGTTCGGGAGCGAGGAAGAGGCCGTGATCTGTGCCGACGAGCTGAGCGACGCGTGGCGGGCGACCCCAGGCGCAGAGGGTTGCCTGAACGCATCCAAGCCCAAGAGGAAATTACGCACGGATCGCCGCCGTTAGCACGCACGACGCTATAAGAGACAGACCGGTGTCTCTATCGCCCGCACCCCCGCCGAAATTGGCGCGATCAGGAAAAGTCTGCTGGGGTCCACACGAAACTAACCAGAGGGAGCTCCCCGTGCGCCCGGTCGCCTCCTGCCGGTTAGCATCTGCGGAGCCCGAAGGGCATCCTCGCTGACTCAAGCACATTGCTCCCTATACGCAGGTGGTTCATTCGAATTCCCATCACGGAAGAAATTTGACTTGTAATGCAACGTCCCCTAACCGCCGGACGGCTATTTCGGCTTCTGTCAGGCGCCTTCGGTGCTCCAGCACCTTGACGAGTGGATCCGGCGCCGACTCCGGTCGGCGGTCTGGAAGCAGTGGAAGCGGGGTCGGACGCGGTTCGCCGAACTGGGCCGGCGCGGTGCGAGCCCCGCTCTGGCCATTCAGGGCGATGCGCGCGAACTACGGATGGAATGAGGAGGCGATGGACCGCGCTATATCCGGGTTTATGGGTACAGCCCTTGCTTTGCGCGCTGCCGGGGCGAAAAAATGATGGGCGTCATGTGGGCTGCGCCGAACCGCCGTAAGCGCTTGACCGCCAATCGTCAGATTCGTAGAGTCGAAAGGGTACCGGACACCTTTCGGCCTTCAAGCGCTTGAATTTGCGGAGGCACGGGAACAGTTCTTCCCCGCCCACAAGGCGGGATGCAGCGTGTCAGAAAGGCCGGGCTGCCTACGGCGAGCTGGCTGCTTCAGCGATGGTCACGGACGTCAATCCGCGGATCGTCACGGTAAAAAGCAGCGAGAGCGGTAGTGGCCCTGAGACACCTTGCGGAGCGTGGCCACCCGCAGCACGGGGGTGAGGCCCTCCTCTTTGACAGGGCAGGATTCCACGCGGTCTCTGCCGCGAGCCTCGCCATTGAAGAATTCGGAGGCCATACCAAGCAAATTACGCGGTTAGCCCCGGAAAGTATCGGGTACCTCTTCGGGCTACTCTTGCTGATACAGGATCAGGCGGCTTATGCTGCATTCGGCTGGCCAAGGTGTCTTACACGGAGCCAGATAATCCACAGATGCAGCCGCCGCCCCGTTAG
>CAZXXV010000379.1:0-4771 GCA_964644725.1 uncultured bacterium | reverse complement strand
CGATCACGAAAGGAATCAGGGTTCCGAGATCGCCGAACGCTCCAGCCAATTCCTGCAGGTCATAGGCATTCCCACCAATCCTCATCGGTCGTTTCTCCCTCTGACGTTTCGCCTCTCTATGCTCTTTGCAGCATAGTAAAGCACAAAACAATTCCCTGGGCTACTTCTTCTTGAACGACCTCGCGAACTGACGTGTGATCGCCCCTTCCGCCCCCCGGCTGAAGCGCCAATACCGGTTCAGGAACTGTTTGCCTGCCTGCGTGAGTCGCGTCCCGCCCAGCGGCCCTCCTCCGGGCGTTCGTACCAGCATCTTGAATCCGGCGGCCTTTTCCAACTCCTTGAGGTAGCCCCAGGCGCTCCGGTAGGACATGCCAAACCGAGCGACGGCCTTCTTGATCGAACCCAGGTCGTCGATCAACTCGAGGAGTCGGGCCCGACCATCCCCCAGCTTGACCCGCTCTCCGAAGACGACCCACACTTTGAACTTAGGTCTCATTCTTTGTTCTCGCGTACCGAAACGATCTGTGCGACGCGCTCAGTCCGCCGGAAGTATAGTGCCAGCCCTCGACCCGACAAAACAAATTCCTGCCACTTAAACGTTTTCGCATACAAAGGACTCCAGCGCGGGTACAGCCTTCCCGGTTCAGTCCCTACTGGCGGTTTCCTCGCGGGTTGCTGTAGAATGTCAGAGGTAACCCACGAGGCGGAGGTCAGGATAACTTCATGGTGAGCTCACCCCGGAGAACGCCGCAAGGACTACCCCCGGTACGCAGCCTTCTCGCCGTCGTCATCCTCTTATCGCTCGGCCTCGTCGTAGTGACGCTCCTCAACTACCGCACTGCGGTCCGAGTGGCGGAGGAGACGCTGCGGAACCAGGGGGTGAGCATCGGCTTGGAGCTGGCGGCGGAGGCGCGAGCCCGGAGCGCCTGGGAGGGCCCGGCCCTGGAGGGTCTGATGAGCGAGCGACGCCGGCGTGAGGTCGCTTTCCTCGCCATTATTGATCGGGAGGGGAAGATCCTCGCGCACACGAATCCCCGCCTAGTGGGCACCTCGCTGGAGGACGCGGCCTTCTTGAGTGTCCGAGAGACAGGACAACTCGTCGGCAGGATGGCGATCCTCGGGACCGGCGAAGAGGTCTTCGAGCTGACCATGCCCTTCCATGTCCCGGCCGGAGGGCCCGGCGCGCAAACAGACGTCCGTCAGCCTCGGTTCCGCATCCTCCGCCTCGCCCTGCACACCGCCCCCGCGCGCCAGATCGTCCACCAGGCTCAGGCCCAAGTGATATTCGTCGGCGTCCTCGTCCTGGTCCTAGTGGGTCTCAGCGTCTGGCAGATCCGCACCCTCCGGCGCTACCTCGCCCTCCAGGAGGAGGCAGCCCGGCAGGAGCGGTTGGCTGCGTTAGGCGGAATGGCGGCCGTGCTCGCCCACGAGATCCGGAACCCCCTCGGGGCCATCAAGGGGCTCGCGCAGTTCCTGGGGGAGAAGCGGACAAGCGACGCGACCCAGACAGAGATGACGCAGACGATCGCCGCTGAGGCTACCCGGCTGGAACGCTTGGTAAACGATCTCCTCACCTATGCGCGGCCCCGGCCACCGGAGCTTCAGCCGACGGACCTTTCGGCCGCGCTTCGCGAGGTGATGGCCCTGGGACAGCCGGCAGCGGACGCCGCTGGAGTGAAGGCCCGCCTGGAGATGAGCGATCTGCTCTCCAAGGCAATAGCCGACCCTGAGCAGATGAAGCAGCTCTTCGGCAACCTTGTGCTCAACGCCCTTCAGGCGATGCCGAACGGTGGTACCCTCACTATTACGGCCAAGACTCAGAAATCGGGGGCAGGGGATAAGGCCACTGAGTACGCATCACCCTCTCCGATGCACACTGAGCAGTGGGTTGAGATCAGGATGGAGGACACGGGGCCGGGGATGCCCGAGGCAGACCTGCCGCACATCTTCGAGCCATTCTACACGACCCGGACGAAGGGAACCGGGCTCGGGCTCGCGATCTGTAAGCAGATTGTGGAGGCGCACGGGGGGCTCATCCGCGTCGCTCGGACCGGTCCGGAGGGAACCACGATCCTGGTGACGCTTCCGATGGAGGGTTCCGCGCATGGCTAAGCTGAAGGGCAGCATCCTGGTGGTGGATGATGAGCCGGCGATGCGGCTCTTGCTCTCGTCCGTTCTCAAGGATGAGGGGCACGACGTGACCGCCGCCGCGACCGGGGAGGAGGCGGTCCAGCTCATCGCGAAGCGCCACTACCACCTGGTCGTCACGGATCTCAAGATGCCCGGGATCTCCGGCCTGGAGCTTCTGGAGCAGGTGAAGCGCGACGATCCCGGCACGGCGGTGATCATCCTGACGGCGTTCGGCACGGTCGAAGGCGCCGTCGAGGCCATGCGCAAGGGGGCGGTCCACTACCTGCTGAAGCCGCTCGCCAATCCCGACGAGCTGCGTCTGGCCGTGCGGCGGGTCCTGGAGGAGCAGCGGGTGGCCGACGAGGCGACAACCCTCCGCCAAGCCACCGAGGCCGTGTTCCCCTTCGGCGAGATCGTCGCCGGCGACCCGAAGATGCAGGCCGCCCTGGAGTTGGCCCGCTCCGTGGCCCCCACGGATTCCACCGTCCTGGTCACGGGCGAGAGCGGCACCGGGAAGGAACTGGTCGCCCGGCTGATCCATCACTGGAGCCCCCGGGCGGATCAGGCCTTTGTGGCGGTCAACTGCGCGGCCCTGCCGGAGACCCTGCTGGAGAGCGAGCTGTTCGGTCACGAGAAGGGCGCCTTCACCGGCGCCATCGCTCAACGCCGCGGCCGCTTCGAGTTGGCCCACGGAGGGACCCTGTTTCTCGACGAGGTGGGCGAGATGAGTCCGGCCCTCCAGGCCAAGCTGCTCCGTGTCCTGCAGGAGCGAACGCTCGAGCGAGTCGGCGGGACGAAAACCGTGACCGTGGACGTCCGCGTGATCGGGGCGACCAACCGCGACCTGCAGCAGATGGTGGCCACGCGGACGTTCCGCGACGACCTGTTCTATCGCCTTAGCGTGTTTCCCATTCCCCTGCCGCCGCTCCGCGAACGGCCGAGCGACATCATCCCCCTGGCGGAGCACATTCTCGGACAGGTGACCCGTCGACTTGGGAAGCGGATCATCGGCTTCTCGCCGGATGCCGCTGCCACACTCACGCAGTACCGGTGGCCCGGGAACGTCCGGGAACTGCAGAACGTCATCGAGCGCGCGACCATTCTCTGTCACGGCGATCGCCTGGATCCAGCCTGCCTCCACATTGCGCCGTCCCCGGTCCGCTCCGA
This sequence comes from uncultured bacterium, assembly GCA_964644725.1. Taxonomy (GTDB): domain Bacteria; phylum Methylomirabilota; class Methylomirabilia; order Methylomirabilales; family 2-02-FULL-66-22; genus 2-02-FULL-66-22. The sequence continues at coordinate 1,474 of CAZXXV010000379.1, read as the reverse complement.
TTCCCCGACGCCGAAGACGCTCAAGGAGATGGAGCGGGAGGCGATCCTGTCGGCGCTGACCGCCTGTCACGGTAACCGGCGCGAGGCGGCCAAGCACCTCGGCATCGGCCTGCGCACCCTCTATACCCGCCTCCGGGAGTACGGGATCTCCGCCGAGGCGGACGAGGAGGTCGGAAGGCGGATTCCGGGAACGGAGACTCCTCCGGACCGTCTCCAATAGGAGGAACCGGCATGCAAGAGAAGCAACGGGCACGCGTCTGCGCGGCCCCTCTGTTCGCCCCGGCCTGTATGAGCCGGGAGGGCACCTCCGCCTGCTGCGTGGTGCTGGAGAGCATTACCGACGGCGTGTTCGCTGTGGACCGGGAGCAGCGGGTCGTGTCCTTCTTCAACCGGGCGGCGGAACGGATCACCGGGTTCAGCGCCGAGGAGGCGCTGGGCCGGCATTGCTTTGAGGTGTTCCGCTCCCGGGACTGCCAGACCCGCTGCCCCGTGGAGCGGACCATGGCCGCCGGCGAGTCGGTCGTGGATTTCCCCTCGGTGATCATCAACAAGGCTGGGGTCGAGGTCCCGGTCAGCATCGCCGCCGCGCCGATCCGGGATGAGCGGGGGGAGGTGGTCGGCGCGGTCGAGATCTTCAGGGACCTGTCGGTGATCGAGGCCCTTCGAAAGGCCGTCTCCGGACGATACCGCTTGGGCGATCTGCTCAGCAAGAACTCGCGGATGCAGGACATCTTCGAAATCCTGCCTGAGGTGGCGGAAAGCGACAGCACCGTGTTGATTCAGGGGCCGAGCGGCTCCGGCAAGGAGGTTGTGGCCACGGCCATTCACGATCTGAGCCACAGAAAGGACCAACCATTCGTCAAGATCAACTGCGGAGCTATCCCCGACACGCTGCTCGAATCCGAGTTGTTCGGCTACGTCAAGGGGGCCTTCACCGACGCCAGGAAGGACAAACCGGGGAGGTTCGTGGCAGCGAATCACGGGACATTATTCCTGGACGAAATCGGCGATATGTCCCCGGCGCTTCAGGTGAAGCTGCTCCGAGTGCTCGAAGAAAAGGAGTTCGTTCCGCTCGGTGGAACCACCCCAGTGCGCGTTGACGTGCGGGTCATTGCCGCCAGTCACAAGGACATCGAAACGCTGGTGGCGGCGGGGAGCTTTCGCGACGATCTCTACTACCGGCTGAACATCATCAAGATCGAGTTGCCGCCGCTCCGGGAACGGAGGGAGGATATTCCGCTTCTGGTCGAACACTTCCTTTCCCGGTTACGTTCGGTCAGAGGGAAGAGCGTCTCGGGCGTTTCGGCCGAAGTGATGGATCTTGTCATGAACTACGACTTTCCCGGAAATGTCAGGGAACTGGAGAATATTCTGGAACATGCCTACGCTCTGTCTAAAGCCCCGATCATTGAAAAGCGAGATCTGCCGCTGGATTTTTTGAAGAAAACGGAAAGGGGCTCCCCCACCGCGTTCC
>CAZXXV010000378.1:618-4775 GCA_964644725.1 uncultured bacterium | reverse complement strand
CCGAAGGCCGGCAGTTGGCCCTGAAAACGCTGGACCGTATGCGTGAGCGCTTGATGGACTACCAGAACGAGACCAACAACATTTACAACCTGGAGGCGACGCCGGCCGAGGGGGCCACCCATCGCCTGGCTCGGAAGGACAAGGAACGCTACCCGGACCTGGTCGTGGCGAACGAGGCGGCCTTCCGCCAGGGGGCGGCTCCCTTTTATACGAACTCTACCCAGCTCCCGGTGAATTATACGCATGATCTGTTTGAGGCCCTGGGTTCGCAGGACGAACTGCAGAGCCGCTACACCGGTGGCACGGTGCTGCACGTCTTCCTGGGAGAGCATTTGCCCGACGGCGAGAGCGCGAAACGACTGGTGCGGAAGATCGCCGAGAAGTATCGGCTGCCCTACTTCACCCTCACGCCGACCTTCAGTGTCTGTCCGGGGCATGGGTATCTCGCCGGCGAGCACGAGACCTGTCCGCGCTGTGGAGCCCGGGCCGAGGTCTACTCCCGCGTCGTCGGGTATCTGCGTCCGGCGGATCAGTGGAACGCTGGCAAGCAGGCCGAATTTCGGGAGCGCGCGGCTTTCGACCGGCACCTCCGTCCGGCCGCAGCGGAGGCGAGATGAGAGTCGGCGGGCTCCAACGGGTTTCTCTGCTGGATTACCCGGGCCGGGTGGCGGCCATCGTCTTTACACGGGGCTGCAACTGGCGCTGTCCTTACTGTCACAATCCCGACCTGGTGCAACGCTCAACGGCGCCCGACGTGCCGACACAGGGGATCCTGAGCTTTCTGGAGGGACGGCGGGGGCTGCTGGACGGAGTGGTCATTACCGGCGGAGAGCCGACGGTCCATCCCGGTCTGGTGGGCTTCGCCCGAAGCATCAAGGCAATGGGCTTTCTGGTGAAGGTGGACACCAACGGGAGTGACCCGGCGCCCTTGCGCCGGTTGCTGGCCGAAAGGGCCGTGGACTACTTGGCCATGGATGTCAAGGGCTCACCGGACCGGTATCCAGACATTGTCCGCCGGCCGGTTGAGATGGAGGAGATCAGGCAGAGTATTGGGGTGGTCATGAAGTCCGGGGTGGATTACGAGTTCCGGGTGACCGTTCTTCCGCGCTTTCACGATGAGGGGGACATGGCAGGGATCGGCCGGCTACTCGCCGGGGCCAGCACTGTCTATCTCCAGAATTTCCGTCCAGGCCGGACGTGGGACCCGACCTTTGCGAAGGACCGACCCTGCAGCCCGGAAGCGCTGGAGACCTTTCGGCGCATCCTCGAAGGGTATGTGGAAAGGTGCCTGGTGAGAGATGGGGGTGGAGAAGCAGATGGCTGGCGTCAATCCGGCGCCGGAGAGTTCTCGCACCGACAGCAGGCGCCGATGCTCGGGTCGGAGAAGAAAAGTGACATCCCATAGCGGGAGGAGCCGAAAGGAACGAACGGTCTGCCAAACTTCACGTGGCGTTCTTCAGCATGTCAGTGGGCGGGGGGTGTGTGCGAGAATCGGCGAGTCAACCATTCATTCTGCTGCAGCGAGGAGGAACCGAACATGCAGGGGGCATTCAACGGGAAGTTTCTACGTGTGGACCTGACCGAAGGAACCATACGGGTCGAGGAGGTTCCCGAGATCACCCGCCGTATGTACCTGGGGGGAAGTGCGTTAGCGGCCTACCTTCTGCTGCGTGAGCTGAAGCCCGGGATCGACCCGCTCGGTCCAGAAAGCATCCTCGTATTCGCCACTGGACTCCTGAATGGCTCACCCATCGCTGGCACCCCCCGCTTTACCGCTGCGGCGAAATCACCCCTCACCGGCGGCTACGGCGAGGGGGAGGCCGGCGGCTAGTGGGGGCCGGAGCTGAAGTTTGCTGGCTTCGACGGCATCATTGTCACGGGCCAATCGCCCCGTCCCGTATATCTGTGGATCGCCGATGGAAAGGCCGAGCTGCGGGACGCGTCCCATCTGTGGGGCAAGTTGGCCGGTGAGGTCCAGGACAACCTCAAGGAGCAGACGGACAGACGGGCCCGTATCCTCCAGTGCGGCCCTGCAGGCGAACGGGGTGTCCTGCTTGCCAACATCGTGAACGAACTGAAGCATTTCAACGGCCGGACCGGTCTCGGGGCGGTGATGGGTAGCAAGAGGCTTCGGGCCATTGCCGTCCGGGGTCATGACAAAGTGGAGCCCAAGGACCCCGACGGCATGAGCCGGGCCCTGCAGTGGTTTCGGGAGCACTATGACCGGGAAGCCGACATGGTTCACCGTTTCGGTACGCCGCGGAACGTGGTGGGGATGAGCGCGGACGGTATCCTCCCGACCCGAAACTTCCGCGAAGGTTCCTTCGAGTACGCCAAGGAGATCAGCGGCCAGCACATGGCCGAGACCATCCTGGCGGACCGAGGGACCTGTTATGCTTGCGCCATCGCCTGCAAGCGCGATGTGGATGTCCCGGAAATGGGCGTGACGCACAAATACGGCGGCCCCGAGTACGAGACGATCGCGGCCGGCGGCTCGTTGTGTGGGATCGGCGACCTCAAGGCCATCGCGCGCTTCCACCAGACGTGCGGCGAGTATGTCCTGGACACCATTTCGGCTGGGGTGACCATCGCCTTCGCTATGGAATGCTTCGAGAACGGGATCCTGAGCACCAAGGACACCGACGGGATCGAACTCCGCTTCGGCAACGCCGAGGCCTTGCTGAAGATGACCGAGAAAATGGCCAAGCGCGATGGCTTCGGGAACGTCCTAGCGGATGGCGTGAAGCGGGCGGCCGAACGAATCGGCAACGGCGCAGAGCAGTTCGCCATGCATGTCAAGGGCCTGGAGGTGCCCATGCACGAGCCGCGCGGCAAGCAGGGGGTGGCCCTCTCGTACGCGACGGCGCCGGTGGGCGCGGACCACATGCGGGCGCCCCACGATCCCGTTTACGAAGGCTTTCATCCCTCCGGCGCGCACGCTCTGGAGCCGCTGGGCCTCTGCGAGCCCCTGCCGCGCCTGGAGATGTCGCCCCGCAAGGTCCGAGCCTATTACTATGCCCAGCACTGGTGGAATCTGAACAGCTCCCTGGGCATCTGCGACCTGTCCGTGGTGCCCATCAATGCTCAGACCGTAACCCACATGGTGAATGCGACACGGGCGCTCACGGGGTGGGACACCAGCCTCTGGGAACTCTTCAAAGTGGCGGAGCGCGGCGCGGCCCTGGCCCGCGTCTTCAATTGCCGGGAGGGCTTCACGGCCAAAGACGACCGGCTGCCAAAGCGCCTGCACGAGGCCTTCACCGGCGGGCCCCTGAAGGACGTTCGGATCGACCCCGAGACCTTCGCACGGGCACTCCGGCTCTACCATCAGATGGAAGGCTGGGACCCGGAGACCGGCTGGCCGACCTTCGCCAAACTTGCGGAGCTGGGAATCGAGTGGGCGGCGAGGCCGGGGCAGACCTAGTGAGGAGCCTCCTGGAGGCCGGAGGTGTCTGAGGCAGGGACTATAGGATGATGGGGCGGGGACCGGGAACGGATGAGGCATTCGGGTGTACGGGTTGCTGCGCGGCGGGTTCTGGGATGACAGACACTCGCTGGTCTCAGAGTGGAGAAATCCGGCTGTTCGGCGAGCGGGAGTTCGTTGCCTCGCTGGTCCGCGACACGCGGGCGCCCGTGGTAGAGGTGGGGGCTGGCGCCTGCGCCTGCCTGACGCTGGTCCTGGCGGCCCGTAACTTCCGCATCCTTGCCATTGACCGGGATGCCGCTGCTGTGGCGGATGCCCGCCAGGTCCTGGCCGGGGTCGGCCTCTCAGAGCAGATGGTCCTGGCGCAGGCGGATGCCGGCGGCCTCCCACTCCGATCCCACAGCGTCCGGACCGTGGTCGCCTACGATGCCCTGCATCATGCGGAGGACCTGTGGGGCACGGTGCGAGAGATTGCGCGGGTTCTCGATCCCCGGGGTCGCCTGATCGTAAGCGACTGGGACGAGCAGGCGAACGGCTTTCTGGGGCGGCTGACCCAGGCGCTGCGAGCCCACTTCCGGAAGGTGACGATCACCCCGCGCGAGGTACGCCGGGTCTATGTCTGCGAGCAGCCGCGGCGGATGGTACGGAGGGGCGGCCATGGTTACGCCGGAAACGGTCGCTGAGGCGTTGCGGGACGTCATGGATCCCGAGATCCACATGAACGTCGTGGACC
>CAZXXV010000378.1:0-608 GCA_964644725.1 uncultured bacterium | reverse complement strand
ATTGCCGTGGGGAAAGACCGGGTCTCGGTGCGGATGGTTCTGACGTTTCCGGGATGCCCCCTGGCCGGCTACCTGGTGAATCAGGTGCGCGACCGGGTCAGCCAGGTAGCGGAAGGTCGCCACGTGGATGTCCAGCTTCTCGATGAGGCGTGGACACCGCCCTGGGCGAAGAAACACCGAGAGACCTGATGGGTGGATTATGGGGAGCATCCGAGCGAGAGCGGTCGCCGAACGATAAGACCTGATCTCGACGAGTGGATTGACCGCGAGCGTTCCCAGGCCATGGGACCTTGATGCTGAGCCTGGCGGGGACTGATGGGAGACGGCCGGGTCGCGGGATGTCGGATGGTTGACCGCCAGGCCATTGGATCGGAGGCCTGGGAATAGGGGAGGGAGCCATGAGCGATCCGATCAAGATAATGTTCGTGTGCACCGGGAATTCGGCCCGAAGCCAGATGGCCGAGGGCTTTGCCAGGCACTACGGTCAAGGGCGGGTGGAGGCGCACAGCGCCGGGATGGAGCCGAGCCGGCTGAACCCCTTCACCGTGGCCGCCATGCAGGAGAAGGGAATTGATATCTCCCATCAGCAGTCGAAGGCCTTTGATGCG
>CAZXXV010000377.1:0-4790 GCA_964644725.1 uncultured bacterium | reverse complement strand
TGGGATAGACGTTGTATCCGCCGGAGATGATCATGTCCTTGGCGCGGCCAACAATTGTGACGAAGCCGTCTTCGTCAATACGACCGAGGTCTCCCGTCACAAAGTAACCGTCAGGCCGGAACACGGCGCGCGTTTCCTCCGGCCTGCGCCAGTAGCCTGCGAACATCTGTGCGGGGCGGACCTCGAGGACTCCCGCGTCGCCCTTCGGCCGCGGCCGGCCATCGTCATCGGCTATCCGGAGTTCTACGCCTGGCACGGGAAGTCCTACGCTCCCTGCTCGGCGTTCCCCCATGAGGGGATTGGAAGCGTTGGTGAGGGTCTCCGTCATCCCCCAGCATTCCAGGATCTTACGACCTGTCCGTTCCCGGAAGGCATGGAAAGTCTCCGCCGAAAGAGGCGCGGACCCGGAGATGAACAGGCGCATGTTCCGGCAGGCCTCCGCATCCAGGGCAGGGCTGGCAAGCATCCGCGTGTACATGGTTGGGACGCCGGTGAAGACCGTTGACCGTGGCAAGAGCCGGATGACCATTTCGGCATCGAATCCCGACAGGAAGATCATCTTCGCACCGCTCGCCAGGACGCAGTGCATCGAAAGGAAGAGGCCATGCGTGTGGAAGATCGGCATGGCGTGCAGGAGGACGTCCTCCCTTTGCCACCCCCACAAGCGGGCAAGCGTGTCCGCCTTCGCCCAAAGATGCCCGTGAGTCATCATGGCTCCCTTGGGGCGTCCCGTCGTCCCAGACGTATACAGAAGGGCAGCCAGGTCGCGAGCGCCGACAGAGACGTCTGGATACTCAGGGTCCAGCGACTCGATTCCCTCCGTGAAGGATCCCAGGCCGGCAGCATCCAAAGTCAGGATATGGGTAATGCCGCGCGTTTTGGCGAGTTCGGCCATCATGCCGAACGCTTGCGGGCGGCAGACCACTGCCTTGGGTTCTGAGTCAGCCAGATAGTACGCGACCTCCGCGGATTGATAGGCCGTGTTTAGCGGGACATAGATGATCCCGGAGCGCAGGCAGGCGAGATAGAGGAAGACCGCTTCGGGGCTCTTGTCGACCTGAGTGACCAGCCGGTCGCCCCTGCGAAGACCGAGGCGGTTCAGCCTCAGGGCGAAGCGACCGCTCGTATGCTCCAGATGGGGATACGTGTAGAGGCGTCCGTTCTCGGTTTCAAGGAATGGTCGAGAGAGGTGTGAAAGAAACCGGCGTCGAAACAAGCCGTACAGATTGTCCGTCATGCCGTCTCTCGTTATCCCGGAAGGACCGATTCCCTCGACGACGTGCGATCAGTCGCCTCCTCAGACCAATCACCAGGCCGACCGACCTGCAGCATAGGGGCGGACCCCCAGGAAGGGGACGCGGCCCTCTTTTCTCAAGCTGTTCAAGTCAAGGGCGGAGCGCAACTCCCCTCCTCGCGATCGCAAACGCCCGAGAGAAGGGTCAGGTCTGCAACGTTCTTCCGCGGGCGCGAGTCGAGGCAATCTTCCCCAACGCCCCTTCTTTATATCCGAGTTTTGTCTTGATTTCGATACTATTGTGTGGAATACCCTGGATCAAAATAGAACGCAACTCTGATAATTTCTGGCATGAAAAGATGAGGGAGACAGTCCCAGTGGAGAGCAAGCAAAGGTCGGCACGTGGGGCGGTGGAGCTGATCGCATCCGGCGATACGGTCGCGATCAGCGGCAACATATCCATGGTGGTGCCCGAAATGGTCCTGCGGGCACTGGGCGAACGGTTCCGGGAAACGGGCCAGCCGCGCGATCTGGTTCTCCTTCTGCCCACGCGGGCCGGGTGGAAGGCGGACCCCCCGACGGGGCTCGAGCATCTGGCGCAGCCGGGTCTGGCGCGCCGGGTCATCACCTCGACGTGGAGCGTCCGCGACTCCCCGAAGTGGACGCGGATGGCCGTCGAAGGCGAGTACGAGGCGTACTCCTTCCCGATGGGTACCCTCTTCCGTTTGTTCCGCGAGTGCGCATCCGGGTCTCCCGGCTTCCTGACCCGGGTCGGCCTGAACACGTACGCCGACCCTGGCGCCGGCCCAGAGGCCGGCGACGTGCGGGTCAACAGCAGGACCCCACCCCAGGATCTCGTCCGCCGGATTGACCTGGACGGCGAACCCTACCTCTTCTATCGCACCTTCCCCATCCATGTCGCCATCATCCGCGGCACCGTGGCGGATCCGGATGGCAACATCAGCCTGGCCGGCGAGCCGGTGAGCGTCGGCGTCAGGTATCTGGCCATGGCGGCCCGCAACTCTGGCGGCACGGTGATCGCCCAGGTCAAGCACCTGACCGACCGGGGGACCATCCACCCCCGGATGGTCGAGGTGCCGGGCATCCTGGTAGACGCGGTCGTGGTCGATCCCAACAGCATCCAGACGCAAATCGGCGACTACGAGCCTGCCCTGACCGGAGAAGTCCGCACCCCCAGTCCGCCGATTCCGCCGCTCCCCTTCGATCACGAGAAGGTGATCCTGCGGCGGGCGGCCATGGAGATCGAGCGCGGGGACATCGTGAACCTGGGCGTCGGAATTGGCACCCACGTCCCAGCCCTCGCCATCGAAGAAGAGTTCATTGGCGATATCGTGTTCAGCCTCGAGCACGGTGGCGTGGGGGGAATTCCGGCCATGGGGACGCCGGAGAAGTCGGGTGCCTTCGGGGCCCACTACAACCCTGTTGCCATCCTGGACTCGCTCGCGGTCTTCGACTTCTACCACGGCGGCGGGCTCGACATCACCTTCCTGGGGTTTGCCCAGGTGGACGCCCAAGGCAACGTCAATGTGGGCTGGTTCAGCGGGAACCTCCGCGCCCCTGGGGGCTTCCTCGACATCACCTCCCGCACGCGGAAGCTGGTCTTTTGCGGGACGCTGACGGCGGGAGGATTGAAGGTCGAGGTCACCCCCTGGCGGGCGGGCGACAACCCGCCGCGGGTTCGCATCGTCGAGGAGGGTCACGTCAGGAAATTTATTCCGAAGGTCGAGCAGGTCAATCTCCACGGGCCGACGGCTGTGGCGAACGATCAGCGGGTCGTTGTGGTGACCGAGCGCGGGGTGTTCCGAGTGACGGCGGGCGGTCTCGAACTCGTCGAGGTGGCCCCCGGAATCGACATCGATCAACACATCCGTCTGTTCGTTGGGTTCAATTTCACCGTCAGCCCTCAGCTCTGCGAAATGGATCATCGCCTCTTCCTGGAGGGCTTGACGGGGCTGCGACCCAGGGCGCGGGAGGCGCGTCAGCGCTCGCGATGACCCATCGCTGAGAGGGGCCAACCGCTCGCCCGAGGGTGGGCGGTTGGCCTCCTGCCAGGTCCAGGCTCGACCGGAACAGTGGGTGAACACATGGGGCAGCCACTCGAGGAGCTACGGGTTCTCGATCTGTCCCGGCTCTTGCCGGGGCCCTTCGCGACCCAGATCCTCGCCGACTTTGGCGCGGAGGTCATCAAGATCGAAGATACGCGGAGCGGGGATGGCTTTCGCACGGCCGAGCCGCGGATCAATGGCATGTCAACGCGGCATGTCACCTTGAATCGGAACAAGCGGTGTCTGGCGTTGAACTTGAAGGCCCTGGCAGGACGGGAGATTTTTCTCAGCTTGGCCCGCGATGCCCAGGTGCTTCTGGAACAGTTCCGGCCGGGCGTCATGAAGAGTCTCGGCCTGGATTATGACACGGTGCGAGCGGTCAACCCCCGGATCGTGTATTGCTCGCTCTCCGGCTTTGGTCAGTCGGCCCCGTACCGGGACCTCGCCGCCCATGACCCCAACTATCTGTCCCTCGCCGGTGTCCTCTCGCTGATCGGTCGCCGAGGCGGACCGCCGGCACTGAGCGGCCTGCAGATCGCCGACATCACCGCAGCCCTGCTCTCGGCGCTGGGCATCCTGATCGCGGTCCGACGGGCCGAGCGCGAGGGTGTGGGGGATTACCTGGACATGTCCCTCTTCGACAGCGTGATCGGCACGGCGATCACCGCGGCGGCCACCTACTTCGGGACGGGCAAGGCTCCCCGCCGGGGCGAGGAGCGGCACACCGGCAAGTACCCCATGGCGGACATCTACGAGACCGCCGACGGGGAGTACATCACCATCGCCGCGATCGAGGAGCATTTCTGGAAGAACCTCTGCCTGGCGTTGGGTCACGAGGAATGGATCAAGCACCACTATGCCGAGGGCGAGAAGGCCGAGGAGATCCGTGCGGAGATGCGCGCGATCTTCCGCACCCGCACCCGCGACGAATGGTTCGCCCTCCTGAAGGACAAGGACGTGTGCATCGGGCCCGTGCTCGGGCTCGAGGAGGCGCTGATCAGCGAGCAGACCGCGGCCCGGGGCATGGTGATCCCGCACGACCATCCCGTGGTTGGCCGGACCTCCCTGCTCGCAACCCCGATCAAGTTCCAGGACGGTGCGGCGCGGATTCGCCTTCCCGCCGGACGCTTGGGCGAAGACACCGACGCCATCCTGGCGGAGCTGGGCTATGACGCGATGGCACGAGCCAGACTCCGCGCCGAAGGCGTCATCGCCGGACCTGAGGTGTGAAAGAGATTGCGAAGTTCTCTCCCGCGACCCTACACGAGGCCCAGGGTCGTCGCGGGGCGCTCGATTCCCGCATCAAGCCGATCGGGAGCGGCATGCGCGCCTGCGGGCCTGCCGTGACCGCTCAGTGCCCCCCCGGCGACAACTTGATGTTGTAGGCGGCCATCAGCGTGGCCCGGCCGGGCGATGTCCTGCTCGTTAGCGCGGGCAACCACACGAAGCAGGGGGGCTTCGGCGAGGTCCTGACAACCGCCTGTCTCGCC
>CAZXXV010000376.1:3014-4798 GCA_964644725.1 uncultured bacterium | reverse complement strand
GCTCGATCTGGCCGGAATCCGGCGCGAGCGTGCCGGCCAGCAGATTGAGCAGCGTGCTCTTGCCGCTCCCGCTCGCCCCAAGGAGGCCAAGTCGCATCCCGGGCGTGAGCGTCAGGTTCAGGCCGGCCAGGAGGCGGACCCCCCCGACCGTCTTGGCGACATCCCTCGCCAGCAGGAGCTTCTTCGACTGGCGGCCCGAGGCCGTGAACTCGATCCCGGCCGCGGCGCCCGCAGCCCGCGCCCGCACCTCGTCCAACTCCTGGATGAGCCGGCCCGCAGCCTTCACCCGGGCCTGCCCCTTGCGGGTGCGCGCCTTGGGTCCGCGGCGCAGCCATTCCACCTCGCGCCGCACCTTGTTGGCGAGGGTGTCCTGGTAGGCCGCCTGCTCCCGCAGCGCCTCGTCCCGCCGCAAGAGGTAGTCGCTGTACCGCCCCTCGGCCTGGAAGAGGCCGCCGGAATAACACCGGTTCAGCTCCAGCACACGCCAGGCGACGTGCTCCAGAAAGTAGCGGTCGTGGCTGACGACGAGGTACGCGGAAACCTCGGTCCGAAGAAGCGCCTCCAGCCAGAGGATGCCCTCCACGTCGAGATGATTGGTCGGCTCGTCCATGAGGAGGACGTCGGGGGCCGCCACCAGCTCGCGCGCGATGGCCAACCGCTTGCGCCAGCCCGCCGACAGCACGCCCACGGTGTGGCGGGAATCCGTGAAGCCCGCCCTCCCCAGCATGGCCGCCACCCGGCCGGCCGTCTCGAACCCATCTCGCTGCTCGGCGGGCAGGGCCTCGGTCAGGACGGCCTCGACGGTGCGGTCACCGGGAAAGGTCGGGTCCTGGGGCACGTACCCCAGACGGGTGAACCGCCGTTGCGACCGCGTCCCGGCATCCGGCGGCTCGATGCCGGCCAGCACCCTGAGGAGCGTCGTCTTGCCGGAGCCGTTGGGACCCACGAGGCCGACCCGGTCGCCTTCCGCCAGGCCGAACGACAACCCCTCGAAGAGGGGGTAGACACCGTAGGCCTTGCTGATGCCCTCGCAGCTCAAGAGGGGTAGCCGGCTCATCTCCCCCTCCGCGCGCTGCGGACCCCGCTCCGGACGAGCGCCAGCTTGGCTGCCCGCGGCAAGTGCTTGATCCGGTACTCCTCTCTGAGGGCGAGGCTCCAGGAGCGAACCCGGCGGGACCAGGCCAGCGTAAGGGGCAGGCGGACCCGGGTGTAGCGCGAGGCGCGGCCCGCGCTGTGCTCCGTCAGACGCCGCGCCACATCTTTCGCAATACCCGTGTAGAGCGAGCCGTCGCGACACTGGAGAATGTAAATGAACGGCATGGGGAATCGGATGATGGCGGCGCTTACAGCCGCGGCATGATCATGCGCGCCCGTTGTGTTGGGGGACGTTGGTTCTGAACACAACTTCCGCTCACCGACCGCCTGTAATGGGTGAGGTTGTTGACCAAGTGGAATAGTCCGATAGGGTCGTTCGGAATTCAGGTGTGAGGATTCGATCGTGGAAGGCTCGGCAGGACCGGTGCGATGGCCTTCCGCTCTTCGTCCCGAACCTTCGGTCCCGCTCTCCGTCCGGGACTTTCAGCCAGCGGGTTGCAGCAGTCCGCCCCTCCGGACAGCCTTCCCGCGCGACCCTCAGTCTCCCTCCCAGCGGGTAGCCACCTGCAAGTCGTCGCGGTCTATCTGTGTGATCCTCAGCTTTCCACCGGGAGGAACGTTTCCCTCAATCCATAGATAATTGTTGAGGACGTGTTCGGCCTCCCATGACCAAAACGAGTTTTCGAGCG
>CAZXXV010000376.1:0-2914 GCA_964644725.1 uncultured bacterium | reverse complement strand
AGATAATTGTTGAGGACGTGTTCGGCCTCCCATGACCAAAACGAGTTTTCGAGCGGAAGGCGGCGGCCGGTCGCGCGCTCGACAAATCCAATCACCCCCGGATCAATTTCAACGACAACCTCTTGCTCCTGTCCATCGGGATGCTGGACAACGAAATGACGCCTGGAGGGCTCTGGCGGCCGCCTGCCCTCGAGGGAAGGTGACCGCCACAGGCGAAAGCCGTTCAGGGTCAGCCGTGCTATGGGGGCGTAGGCTCGTTCGGGAGCCTTTTCAGGGGGCGGCGCCATGGGCGCCGCGGCGGCCGCGGGTTTTGCCAGGGCGGCGGTCACCGCGTTGCGCACGATCTCGGGGGTCATCGGCTTGCGGACGAAATCCAGGGCGCCGAGCTTCATGGCGTCCACGGCGAGTTCAATGGAGGCGTAGGCCGTAATCATGATCACGCGGGCATCGGCCTTGCGTTGCTTTATGCGGCGTAACGTTTCGAGACCATCCATGCCCGGCATCCGCTGATCCAAGAGCACCGCATCCCAGGTGGACCCGTCGCCGAAGGCCTCCAACCCCCGCGCTCCGTCCGCCGCCTCCCCGACCTCGTAGCCGGCGGCCTCGAGCGTCATTCGCATCACCCGGCGGATGTGATCTTCGTCATCAATGACCAGGAGCCGTGTCTTCATGCGTTTTCTCCCATGTGCGGGCTGGCGATGCGGCCGGAGGTTCGCTGGCCACCTGCAGGGTGAAGGTGAACGTCGTGCCGTGCCCGACCCTCGACTGGACGACGATCTGCCCCCCGTGGGCCTCCACGATGCTCTTGGAGATTGCCAGTCCCAGCCCCGCGCCGCCCGACGGGGCATTCGGCACCCGGACGAATCTGTCGAAAATCGTGGGAAGGTATTCGGGCGGAATGCCGTGGCCGGTATCCGCCACCGAGACGGCCACCTGCCCGTCGCGGCGGATGGCGTTGATCTTGATTTCGCCGCCGGCGTCGGTGTGGCGGAGAGCATTACTGATCAGGTTGCTGACGACCCGCTCGATTTGCGCCCGGTCGGCAAGCGCGGCCGGCAGATCCGGCGGCACGTCAATCTTGAGCGTCAGGCCTTTCGATTCCGCCTGGCTCCGAAAAGATTCCGCCGCGGCGGCGATCAGGTCTCTTACGCCGATGGGCAGCAGGTGCGGCGTCGCCTCGCCGGCTTCGATCTTGGAGAGGTCGAGGAGATCCCGCATCAGCTTCTCGAGCCGATCGCAATCCTCGCGGCACGCCGCCAGCACCTCCTGTTGCCGCTCCGTGAGCGTTCCGGACGCCCCCTCGAGCAGCAGATGCACGCTCATCTGGACGCTGGTGAGGGGAGTGCGCAACTCGTGGGACGCGGTGGCGATGAACCCGGACTTGAGGCGGTCGATCTCCCGCAGGTGCGTGATGTCCTCGAGGAGGGTCACTGCCCCCAGCAACCGTCCTTCCTCATCTCGCATCGGGGTCGTGCGCAGGCGGAAGGCATGCTCCGCCCCGTCCACTACGAGCGGCAGGACCGAAGCCGCGCCCTCGCCCGCGACGGGCTGCTGGGAACTCAGCGTCTCGGAGACGGCCATGGCGATCCGGCTGTCGTGGGCGATGTCTCGCACGTGACGACCCACGTTCTTCGGCTCCGGTCCAAAGATCTCCTCTGCAGCGGGATTGAGCTTCGTCACCCGCCCCTGGGCGTCGGTGACGATCACCGGATTGTACAGGGAGTCGATGGCCGCCTCCGTGGTCTGTTGCGCGACGAACAGCTTCCCCAGGTCTGATCGGCGCAACTGGCGAATGCGCTCGGCCATGCTGTTGAATCCGGCCGCAAGGATGCCGACCTCGTCGTGGGATTCCACGTTGGCCTTTGCGTCCAGGTCGCCGCCCGCCACTCTCTCCATGGTGGCCGTGAGACTCCGGAGCGGGCGGACGATCCGGTCGGCCAGCACGACTGCCAGGCCGATCCCTGCCAGGATCAGGGAGCCGGCGATGGCGAGGGTCGTGAGAAACCATCGGCGGGCGACCCCGGCCGCGGCCTCGGACTTGGCCACCATGGCCCGCTGGTTGACCTGGACCAGATTGGCGCAGTCCGCTTGCAGTTGGTGGAAGAGAGCCTCGAGCCGGATGAAATTTCCGCCGGGGTCGAAGGCATCCATCCCCGGGGCGGCTAGGGTGGTCGAGGCGCCGCGGCGGGATGTCCTCATCTGGGCAAGGAAGGCGTCCACCAAGCGGTAGTAGGCGTCGCGATCCTGCCGGATCGACTCGATGATCTCGCCCTCGGTCGGCTCGGTGATGTTGTTTGTGGCGCGTTGGAAGTGAGCGTCGAAGCGCTTCCGTTCCTCGGCGAGTTGGGTCAGGGCGGGATCCGGTCGGCCGAGCAGGGCGAAGAGCACCGCCGACCCCTGACGGTCCAGGCTCTCCCGCATGCCTTGGGCGGCGACGACCGAGTCATAGTTGTTGGCGAGGATGTTCCGGGAGACGCCGCCCATCTGGAGGAGATGCCATGCGCTCCAGCCGCCGAGCACAACGAGGGCGGCAACGAAAATCAAGTAACCGATGAGGAGCTTGGTGCGCAGATTCATGTGGGGTGTCCCGGTCGCTTGGGGGTCGGGGCCAGCGCAACCTGGCCGGGCAAGCGGAAGACGGCCAGCGACCGCGCTTCCTGGAAGCGGAGTATAACACATCCCGCGAGGTTTTCCTCTTGCTGTGGCAAGCAGGCTGACACGGGCAGAGGGGCGATCCGGGGGTGCCACACCTGTTGGTGGGACGGTCCACGTGCGGGCAAGAAAACTACAGGTGGTACGGCACGCTGACGGTGACCTTGCCGGGCCTGAACAGGAGGGCGGCCTTGACGAGGAGGGCCGTCTGATTGTGGAGGAAGTGCTCCCACCAGTGGGACGGGATGAACTCGGGGAGGAC
>CAZXXV010000375.1:0-4829 GCA_964644725.1 uncultured bacterium | reverse complement strand
TCCTTCGAGCGGCTGCTGCTTGCACCCATCTCCCTTGAGCTCCTCATGCTCGCCAAGACGGCGGGGGCGATCCTCTTCGGCGTGGCCAATGCCTTCGTCCCCATCCTGCTGGCCGCCCTGCTGACGGACCTCGGGGGCGTGGCCTGGGCCAGCTTGATCCCCGGGATCGTCCTGATCGCCGTGGCCTCCACCTTCCTCGGCCTGTTCGTGGCGGTGGCGGTCACGGAGGTGTTCGAGGCCCAGACCCTGTCCAACTTCTTCCGGTTCCCGATGGTCTTCCTGTGCGGCCTGTTCTTCCCCATCGCGCTGCTCCCGGTATGGCTCCGGCCACTGTCGTACGCGCTGCCGCTGACCTACGGGGCGGACATCCTCCACGGCGCCGTCCGCAGGGCGAATATGCTCCCCCTCGCGCTCGACTTCCTCCTTGTACTTGCCTTCTGCGGCGCGCTCTTCTTCGTCACGCTGGCGAACGTGAAGCGGAGGTGGATCCTCTGAGGCCACAGGCGGGGGTCGGCTTGCAGGGCCCTTACCCGTTCCTTTCCTGCGCGGCCCCCCTGTAGTGCCGAATCGGCACTCGCCCATGCGGGATCCGCAGTCCCGGGGAGTCGCCTTTCCCGGCCCCCCTACCCTGTCCCTGCCTGCTCTTATCCGCACAACTTCCGGCCAACGCTTATCCAGTTGTGCTGCGGGATCGGCCGACCGGGACAGCGGCATGCGCTATGCTCCGTCTTGCAGCCGAATGTGGGAACGTGGATGTCGGAAGGAGGTGAGTACGATGAAACGCATAGTGATGGCACTCGGGTTAGTTGGGCTGCTCGTCCTTGCGGCCTCATCGGCCTTTGCCACGGATCAGCCCGTGAAGGGGACCGAGGGTCCAGACGTCCGGTACAGGGTGGAACCCAAGGGCACCGAAGGCCCGGACGTGCGCCTGGTGGCCCGCGTCGCGCCCAAGGGTACCGAGGGACCGGATGTCCGGGACACCCTCCCACCCGTGAGCATCGAGGGTCCGGGCGGCCGGTAAGAGAGGCGGCGTTCGGCGTGAGGCGTGGCCCGGAAGGTCGTCCGGGCCGCGCATCCGGGCGAACGGGGTTCCCCCAGCATCCAGTTGTCGGGCTGGTCGAGCGGCCCTGCGGTAGTGCTCTGGGTCGCACGCCTCGTGGGGGTGTGCCATGATGCGCCTGATCGCGGTGGGTGTCGTCCTTGCAGTCGTCGGAGCGGTCTTCGGCCTCACGCTCGCCATGTCTCACCAACCCGATGCCTTCCTGGAGGGAGGTCAACGCTTGGACACGTCTGTCCAGATGCGACCCCCAGCTCCTCCGGGGCGAGAGCTGTGCTATCCGTGCCCGCCCATCGGGACCGACCGACCACCGGAGCGCGATCTTCCCGAGTCGCCCACCTGCGCCGCGCCGGCAGACCCAGGTCGCGCGTACTACTGCCCATGAGGAGGTGTAGGGGGGACGGCGGTATCACGGGCGCTCCCGAACGGCACAGGATAGTCGCCAGCCGGCAAGCGGCCGCACCACGATGGAATGCGCTGACGGGTGCAGTCCCCGAACCCCACCGTCCTGCGATAGTGGGCCGGGCGTCGGCCCCTCAGGGAATGCCATTCGGCGGCGAGACTCACGCGATCCAGTGGTGCGCATAGAGGCGATGCTCACGGTTGCGGAATCAGCACTCTGCACTGCTGAATCCGCAGTACCAGTGCTGAATCCGCATGAGGCGAACGGCAGGTCTTTCATTTCGCCTCATTCCTTCACGTCCTCTCGGCTCTCCAAGTCCTTCAAAATCCGGCCCCTCCCGTCCAGGATGCCTCCGTCTCCCCCTGCGCGCATCCGCCGGCACGCCCCTTGCGTCCTCTGCTCGAATCCGGAAGACGGGCCGCGGACAGAATCTGCCCAAAGGGGTGCAACCCTTCGACTGGGGTTCCACTCTCGCAACCAAGAGGAGGCTGTGACGCGATGACTAGGCGGGTTGAGTTGTGGCTACGTCGCGGGATTCTCCGAGGCGCCGGTTGGGCCTGCCTCCTGTTCGTCACCACGACTGTGACCGCATGGGCGGGCGAGGCTCTCAGTATCAAGGAATGCCTCGCGAAAGCCCTGACCGGCAATCCGGCCGTGGCCGAAGCGGAGCTGGGGCCGAAAGGGGCGGAGCAGTCAGTGATTTCCGCGCAGGGGAAGCGCTGGCCTCGCTTGACCCTCGACTCGGCCTTCACACGGCGCGAGGACCCCCTGCCATTCGTCCCCGCCCAATCCGCCAGGATCCAGCCCCATTTCAGCAATGCCTTCGGCCAGTACGCGCTTACCCTCACCCTGCCCCTCTATCAGGGAGGACAACTCGTGAACGGAGTGGCGCTGGCCCAGGTGAGACGGGAGGTGCAGGAGCAGGCGGCGCGACAGACGAAGGATGAAGTCATCGCCAATACCGTCAACACCTATAACAAGATCCTCCAGCTTGGCAAACTGCGCGAGGCCTCCCAGGCCTCGGTGAACGCTCTGGAGGAACAGCGAAGAAACATCGCCCAACTGCTGGCCGTTGGCCGGGTGGCCCGGCTGGATCTCCTGAAAGTGGAGGTGCAGCTCGCCAATGAGGCCCAGCGACTCCTGACGCTGGACGAAGCGCTGAGGACGGCCGGCGCCACCCTGCAGTACCTGATGGGGGAACCCCCCGGCGCGGAGGAGCGCCCGCCCAGGCTATCTGATCCGCTGGCCATGGCTCCCTTCCAGGGCGACTTCTCGACCGGCCTGGCCCTAGCCCGGGCCCAGCGGCCCGAGTATCGCATTGCCGTCAAGGGCGTCGAGGAGTCCGCGCTCAGCCAGAAGGTGGCCCGGGGGAAACTGCTCCCCAGCCTGAGCGCGTTTGGCGGGTACCTGGACCAGTACGGCTTCAATCCGGGGTACAAGGAGGCCAACTGGTTCACGGGCCTCATCCTCACCATCCCCCTCTTCGATCGGTCGCTCTATGCGGACTTGGCCCGGGAACGGATCCAGGGGGAGAAGGCGGCCCAGCACCTGAGGGCGGTCGAGAATCTGATCGGGCTGGACATCCGGACCGCCCTCGCCGCCCTCACGGAGAGCCGGAACCGGGTGAGGACGGCCGAAGCGGCCGTGGCGCAGGCGGAAGAATCGTTCCGCATCGAACAGGAAAAGTACGCGAGCGGCGCCGGGGTGATGGTGGATCTGCTGCTCGCGCAGGCGGCGGCGGTGACGGCCGTCGCCAACCAGACCCAGGCGCTCTTCGACTACAACGCCGCCGTGGTTGCGTATCGCAAGGCCACCGGCACGCTGGAGGGCTACCTGCAATGAAGAAGGCGATCATCCTGGCATTGGTCGCCATCGCGCTCATCGCCGCGGGCGTTGCAGTCGTCAACAGGAAGCGCGAGGCGATCGCGACCCTCCCGAAACCGGAGGGGCACCCCCAGGCCGTGGAGACGGCCACGGCCGTGGAGGGGACTCTCGAAGTGACGTCCCACCAGCTCGGAATGCTGCAGGCGTTCACCCAAACGGACCTGGCGCCCCGGATCACCGGCCACATCCTTTCTGTCGGCAAGCGGGAAGGAGACGCCGTGGCAGAAGGGGAGGTGGTGTGCGTCGTCGATGACCGGGAGCTCGCGGACCGAGCGGCCGCGACCGCGGCCGAGGTCCTGGCCACCCGGGAGCGGCTGGCCGGAGCCCGGAGCGTCTACCAGACCCAGCGCTCGATCTATGATCGGGACGAGAAGCTCTTTACCGTGGGCGCCATTTCGCAGGAGGCCCTGGAGCGCTCCCGCGCTGCCCTCGACACTACCAAAGCTGCCGTGGGGGCCTACGAAGAGAGCATCAAGGGACTCGAGAGAACCAGCGCCGCGGCCCGGCTCCAGACGGCATACGCCCAAGTCGTGGCCCCCTTCTCTGGCGTGGTGACGAAGCGCTGGGCTGAGCCGGGGGACTTGGCGGTCCCCGGCAAGCCGGTGTTGAGCATCGAGCGGGCCTCACCGGTGAGAGTGGTGGTCCAGGTGCCCCAGGAGGAGATGCTGCAGGCCCGCAAGGGGATGAAGGTGTACATCACCAATGGCGCCGAGAGACTGCCGGCAACCGTGAGCCAGGTCTACCCCGCCCTGGGGCGGAACCTCCTCGGCTCCCTCGAGGTCGTTCTGCCACGGCCGCCCTTCGGCCTGCCCACCGGCTCCACCGTGGGGGTGGACCTGGTGACGGCGTCGGTGCACGGCACCCTCGTTCCCGAGAATGCCCTCGCCCGCACGGAGCAGGGAACGTTCGCATACCTGGTGCAAGACGGCACGGTCCGGATCCGGCAGGTGCAGGTCCTCGGCAGTGCAGGGGGGAAGGCCGCCGTGAAGGGACCCATCCCGTCCGGGGCCATGGTGGCGGTGGCCCAGGAGAACCGGCTCCTGGTCCTTTCTGACGGGATGAAGGTCACGACGGCGGGGGGGAAGCCATGAGCCTCGTGCGGCGCTACATCGAGAGGCCGCATCTGGTTCTCTCCTTCGTCATCCTCCTGTCAGTGGTCGGGATCATCGGCTACCGCAGGATGCCCTTTAACCTCTTCCCGGATACCGACCGGCCCCAGATCAGCGTGGTGACCGTGATGCCGGGGGCGGCGGCCGCGGATGTGGAGAGCGACATTACCCGGGTCATCGAGAAAGAGGTCTCCACCATCGATATGGTCCGCAAGGTCACGTCCACCTCGAAGGATGAGGTGTCGGTGGTGCTCGCCGAATTCGAGTACGAGAAGGGGCTCGACGCGGCCGCCACCGATGTAGCCAACGCGTTGAGCAAAGTCACCGCCCGGCTCCCCCGGGAGATCCGCCCTCCCCAGATCTTCAAGATCAGTCA
>CAZXXV010000374.1:1929-4843 GCA_964644725.1 uncultured bacterium | reverse complement strand
CCTCTATTCTATCCCGGTCCTGTCGGAGAGCTATATCCTGTCCTACCGCAAGGATATCTTTGACCAGTACAAGATCAAGGTGCCGACCAGCATGGAGGAGATGGTCGAGGCGGCCCGGCAGGTCAAGAAGAACGCGGGCATTGACGGGATCGTGGCCCGCGGGATTCCTGCTGCGTCCACGATCGCCACGGGCTTCATCAGCGGTGCCAAGTCGTATGCGGACGGAAAGTGGCACGAGATCGACGAGAACCTGAATCCCAGGTTCGATGACCCGCGGCACGTGAAGTTCGTCCAGCTCTGGGTGGACATGGTGCGCGAGAGCGGACCCGCCAACTGGGCCAACATGACCTGGTACAACGCCATGGAGACCTTCGCGGCCGGCCAGGCGGGCATGATCGCCGATGCCGATTTCTTCGCGGCGACGTACGAGGACCCGAGCAAGTCCAAGGTGGCGGGGAAGGTTGGATACGCCCTGATTCCGCCGGGGCCGGGCGGCGTGACGTATTCGGGCCTGTGGACCTGGGCCCTCGGAATGAGCAAGGCCACCAAGAACAAGGAAGCCGCGTGGTACTTCATCCAGTGGGCGACCTCGGCGCGCACCCTGCTGGATGCTACCATCGAGTACCGCAACTACAACCCGTCTCGGGCCTCGGTGATGAGCAACGCCCAGGTCCAGAAGATGATGGGAGGCTGGGCGAACTATCTGGACGTCGTCCAGAGGAACCTCAAGACGGCCCGCGTAGGCTGGGTCCCGAACCCGGAGCGAGTGCGGCTGGGGGACATCTGGGCGCGGGCGCTGCAGGAGGTCTACTTCAAGCGGCTGAGCACTGAAGAGGCCATGAAACGGGCCAACGCCGAGATGGAGAGCGTATTCAAGGAGGTCGGCCTGAAGAAGTAGCTGTCGTGGTGGGGGCCCGTGTCGACTGGGAATCCTGGGTGACACGGGCCCCTCGTGTGCTGGAGGGAGCATGGAGGTAGCAGCAGGCAGGGCTCGTGGTCGGCGCTGGGAGCAGCGGGTGCTCCCTTACGTGCTCCTTGTGCCCGGACTGTTGCTCCTCGTCGGGATGCTCTATCCGTTTTTCCTCGGGCTCTACTACAGCTTCACCAGCTACTACCTCCAGTACCCGCACCTGTTCAAATTCACCGGCCTGCAGAACTATCTGACCCTGCTGCCGGAACCGAAGTTCATCTATTCGCTGAAGTTCACGCTGGGGTATGCCATCGTGGCCGTCGCCCTCCAGGTGGTGGTGGGCCTGGGAGTGGCCCTGCTTCTTCATCGCCAGTTCGTGGGCCGCGGGGTGCTGCGCGCGATGTTCCTGATGCCGCTCATGATGCCGCCCGTCATCACGGCCCTGATGTGGAAGGTCATGATGGCGTCCACCAAGGCCGGGATCCTGAACTACGTCCTGTCCCTCTTCGGCGTGCCCCCGATCAACTGGCTGGGCGACGTGAATCCCTCGCTGGTGTCCATCCTGATCATCGACACCTGGGGAAACCTCCCCTTCGTGTCCCTGATCCTGCTGGGCGGCTTGCAGTCCCTCCCGTACGAACCGTACGAGGCCGCGCTGGTGGACGGAGCGTCGGGGTGGGGGCTCTTCCGGTACGTCACGCTCCCCCTGCTCAAGCCGTTCATCATTCTGGCCGCGACGTTCCGCATGATGGATGCCCTGCGCATCTTTGACGTCATCTACGCGACCACGGTGGGCGGGCCCGCGGACGCCACCATGAACCTGCACATGCGGGCCTTCTTCTACGCCTTCCAGTGGTATCAGATGGGGATGGGTATGGCCTATGCTATGGTTCTGCTTGGCCTCGTCTTCCTGGCGAGCTTCATCCTCATGGCCTACTGGAGGCGCGCGGCGGAGCAGACGACGCTATGAACCCGCGGGATTCGAGAAGGTCCAGGGTTTCCCCCGTCACGGCCAGGGGGCTGCGGGGCTCGTTCCTGGGGCTGGCGATCTTTCTCCTGGTCGTGTGGACGGCGTTTCCCTTCGCGTGGATCCTCCTCACCTCCCTCAAGCAACCCCTGGACGTGATCGCGGCCCCGCCCAAGATCGTGTTCTCGCCGACCATCGACAACTACCTGGGCATCTTCATCGGCAAGCAACGGGGGCAGTACGCGTCGACCCGGCCCGATTTCCCCCGGTTCTTCCTCAACAGCGTCATGATCTCCTTCGGGGCGGTGTTGCTCTCGTTTCTGGCCGGGGTGCCGGCCTCGTATGCGCTGGCCCGCTTTCAGTTCCGCTTCAAGGAACACCTGGCATTTCTCTTTATGAGCTTCCGGTTCGCCCCCTTCATCGCGTTTCTGATCCCGCTGTACATCCTCTTCCAGCGCCTCGGCCTCTACAACACCTATTCCGGCCTCATCCTCGCGTATCAGCTCATTAGCCTGCCGTTCACGGTGTGGATGCTCCGGAGCTTCTTCATGGAGGTTCCGACCGAGATCGAGGAGGCGGCCAAGATCGACGGATGCTCGTGGTGGGGCGTTCTGACGAGAGTCATCCTCCCGCTCAGCCTGCCGGGCATGGCGGTGACGCTGATCCTGGGGTTCATGTTCTGCTGGAACGCGTTCAACTACCCCCTGATGCTGGCCGGCCGGCAGACCTTCCCGGTGACGGTGGGGGCGATCCAGTTCATCTCCTACGAGGAGGTGCTGTGGGGGCAGATGGCCGCCGCCTCGCTGGTGGCGGTCGTGCCGCAACTGATCCTGAGCCTCTTCGTCCAGAAGTACATTGTTCGAGGGCTGACGATGGGGGCCGTCCGGTAGCGCCCAGCGGGACGGGCGAGTTCTTCAACCTGTCCTTTGACGAGCGGCGGCGGATCGTCGAGATCGTGGTGGGGGAGGCCAAGGGAAAGGTCCCGGTCATCGCCATCGCGGGGGCGTGCAGCACGCTGGAATCCTTGAGGCATTTCG
>CAZXXV010000374.1:0-1829 GCA_964644725.1 uncultured bacterium | reverse complement strand
CCGGTCATCGCCATCGCGGGGGCGTGCAGCACGCTGGAATCCTTGAGGCATTTCGAGGCTGCAGCGGAGGCAGGGGCAGGGCGAGCCAGGAGGCGACTCGCGAGGGCCCTGAGCTGAGGCCGGGCGCCGTCGGCCCCGAAGAGCAAATCCCTCTTAGTCACTTCAACCAATCTGGAGGGTAAGTCCATGCCCATAATGAGCACTGGACGCTTCTTCGCCGACACCCTTCGGGGGTACGGCGTCACCCACGTATTCATGGTGCCGGCAATCTTCCATCAGGCCATGACCGCGATGGAAGAGACGGCCATCAAGCGGGTCACGACCCACCACGAGATGTCGGCAGCCTACATGGCTGATGGCTACGCGCGGGCTGGTCGCAAGCCGGGGATCTGCATGGGGCAGGCGGTGGGAGCTGGGAACCTGGCGGCGGGCCTCCGGGATGCCTATCAGGCCTGCTCGCCTGTGATTGCGATCAGTGGGGGGCCGCAGCCTGATTCTCGATACCGGTACTTCTACCAGGTTGTGGAAGACTTTCCGATGTTCGAGCCGGTCACGAAGCTGAACGCCGTGGTGCAGCGACCTGACCGGTTGCCGGACCTTCTGCGGCAGGCCTTTCGGGTTGCCACGACGGGGACTCCTGGGCCTGTGCACCTGGAGTTGCCCGGGCGACTTGGCGAGCAGGTGCAGGGCGAGGGCGACTTCGAGATCATCGTGGAGGAACAGTTCACCCACTTTCCTGCCTATCGCACATCTCCGGATTCTCTTGAAGTGGAGAAGGCTCTGGCGCTTCTCGCAGCGGCCGAGCGGCCTGTCATCGTTGCCGGCGGAGGGATCACGGCATCGGATGCGAGAGCGGAACTGGTGGAGTTGGCGGAGAAGCTCTCCATACCGGTTGCGACCTCGATGAACGGCAAGGAGAACATCGCTGACAATCACCCGCTCTCTGTGGGGAACGTGGGGACGTACGGGAGACGAGCCGCGAACCAGATCGTGGAGGAGGCGGATCTCGTCTTCTTCGCTGGGAGTAGGGCCGGGGGGCTCACCACCAACAACTGGAAGCTCCCGCGGCCTGGGACACCGACGATCCAGCTTGACATCAACGGTGAGGAGCTTGGGAGGAACTATCCCGCGAAGGTGGGGCTGCTGGGCGATGCCAAGCTGACACTGCGGCAGATGATAGACGCCTCCCCGCGATCGGTGTCCAGGTCGGCCTGGGTGCAGCATGCCCAGGATGCTCTGAGGAAGTGGAGGGAAGAAATCTCGCGGGAGCTGAATTCCGACGCTGTGCCGATCCGGCCGGAGCGGATCTGCAAGGAGATCTCCGAGTTCCTGCCAGAGAAGGCCATCCTCGTGGCGGACACCGGTCACGCGGCCATCTGGACAGGGACGATGGTTGGTCTCACCAAGCCTGGGCAACGCTGCATCCGGTGTGCTGGCACTCTCGGGTGGGGATTGCCTGGAGCCCTTGGGGCCAAGTGCGCGGCTCCCGACCGGCCGGTCCTGTGCTTCACGGGAGACGGGGGGCTGTGCTACCACCTGGCGGAACTGGAGACGGCTGCGCGGGCTGGGATCAACGCCGTGATCCTCGTGAACAACAACGGTGCGCTGCAGCAGGTGAAGAAGGGGATCGATAGATCGTATGGCGGGAAACAGTGGGGTCGGTCGAAAGAGATGTGGGTCTTCAAGCCTGGAACCAACTACGCGCGCGTGGCTGAGGATCTTGGGTGTCTGGGGATACGGGTCGAGGAGCCGCGCGAGATTCGTGGTGCTTTGGAGAGAGCATTTGCCGCGGGCCGTCCGGCGCTGATCGACGTGGCAACGGACATCGA
>CAZXXV010000373.1:0-4851 GCA_964644725.1 uncultured bacterium | reverse complement strand
CCACCTCCACCCCCTAGGGCAGCAGCCCGTGGGTCATGCCCGCTCCTTCCGCCGAGCCCGCCCCCCTGGGTGCGTGCCGCGGAGCAGTTCGAGGTTCACCGCCGTCAGCTCGTTGATCAGCCGCCACGCCCGCGCGTACTCGGCGAGCAGGGGCGCCACCGCTGCCTCGCGCTCGCGCCCCAGGTAGCATCCCCGCGTCCGCCCCCGGAGATTCACCGAGAGGTGGATCTTGCGATGCTTCTCGCCCTGTTCACACGCACAACCCGGCCGGCCGCACTTCACCCCGACCTCGACCACGCTGCCCCGCATGAGATTGCCCAGCCCGCGCAGCTGCGCGATCAAGGCGTCCCGCTGGCGCTCGAGTCTGAGTCGGTCCCGCTCGGTCAGCATGGATTCGCCCTATATCACATCCCTCCCACACGTGTCAAGGGTTCACCCACTGGGTTTGGACATTTCTCGCTAAATTCGTCAGTTAGCACGTTGGCGCGGGATCAGGGCTCGTGTACCCTCGCCGGCCGTCAGGAGGGCACACTCGGCCCAGAGAGGGCTTTCATATGGCCGGAGGGTTCATGCGGGGAACAAGGCCAGGCCGGACGGAGTTCTTGCGGACCACGGGCGTGGGGTTCTCGAGTAGGCGCCGATTGTTGGCCTCGAGCCACGGCATGTCGAAAGCGCGTGGGATGAGCCGGAGAGGGAGGCCAACGGAGGCAAATTCAACTCTTAAGCTTACACATCTGCCGGAACTCCTAAACCGCTTTCCCTCCATGCCTCCTTCAGCGCCCTTATCCAGTTCCCTGAGAAAATGTTTTGAACGTCCGAAGAGCAATAGCCTCGCTTCTCTAAGATCCCGGCGAGTTTTTGAAGGTCGGCGATGGTATCGATGTCGCGTGGGGCTTGCTCCTGCCCATACGCCCCGTCCAGGTCACTTCCGATCCCACAGTGCCGTGCACTTCCCGCGAGTTGAGCGATGTGATCCACATGATCGGCCACCGCCTCGAGCGTGACGTGCGCGAGTTGGTCGCAGGCGGGAACCTCTCGCTGCCACTGCGGGTCCAGCATCCATGCGTCCAGCGCCACCCCGATGACGCCATCGCGCTCCACGATGGCTTTGATCATCTCATCGCTCAACTGGCGCTGCCCGGGCACGAGCGAGCGGCAGTTATGGTGGGAGGCGGCCACCCGCCCATCGAAGGCCTCTAGAGCCTCCCAGAAGGCCTGATCCGCCAGGTGTGTAAGGTCGAGGATGATTCCATGGGCCTTGAAGGCCTCCAGTAGTGGCTTCGCTCGAGGTAGAAGCCCTCCCTCTGTTCCGGTCCCGTGGGCATAGGAGCTGACCCCATAGTGGGAGATGCTGACCATGCGCAGCCCCGCCTCGTACCACTCGGGGACCTGCTCGGGCCCCAAAATGGAATCGGCCCCTTCCATGGCGAGGACGAGACCGATTGGCCCGCTGCCTCCGCTCTGCTCCCAATCGGCGAGATGCCGGTCTAGTTCCTCGACGTTGCCGACGAACCGCAGGACGCCTTCGCGCTCCAGGGCCTGATAGTAGGCCAGGTGCCCCATCCCGATCCCGTAGCACTGGCTCTGGGCATACATTCCAGTGGCCGTCCATGAATCGTTAGGATCGATCCTGGTCATCACGGTTCCGAAGACCAAACCAAGGCCGCCCTTGCGCAGCTCGGGGAAGGTGACGGTGCAGGTGCCGAAGCTCCGGGCGAGCGGCTCCGGGTCGTGGGCGCGGACACTGGCGACCGACGCAGTGAGGTCCCGCTTGAGTTGGATGGCGTTGAAGGCGAGATCCAGGTGGCTGTCTACGAGCAGCAGTGGTTTTCTCATCGTTGGCTTCCCCAAGCCTGTTGGAAAAATCGGATCAAGTTCCCATGAGCGATCTTCCGCACATCCTCCTCGCCGTACCCGCGGGATTTCAGGATGACAAAGAACTTCGGCAGATCGGCGATGGTGTCCAGATCGATGGGAGCCAGGTCGCGACCGAACCCGCCGTCTAGGTCGGTGCCCAGGGCGACGTGGTCCGGATTCCCCAGCAGCTGACAGATGTGGTCCACGTGCTCCACAACCGCGGACATGCTCCGGGTGGCGGTCTTGCGGTGAGTGGCTGAATCCTCCCAGACCCAGGATGGATTCAGCATCTGCTCGGCGAAGACCACCCCTATAACCCCCCCGCGCTCGGCGATGGCCTTGATCATCTCGTCGCTCAGGTGGCGCTGCCCTGGCACGAGTGCGCGGCAGTTGCAGTGACTCGCGTGCACCGGCCCGTCCCAGTAGTCGAGGATCTGCCAGAAGGCGAGTTCCGCCGCGTGGGTGAGGTCCAGGACAATCCCCGCCTTCCTCAAGGCATCCATCAAGGGATAGGCGGAAGGGAACAGACCTCCTCGGGTTCCGGTGCCGTGCCCGTACGTGTTGGAGCCGAAATGGGTCAGCGAGACGGACCGCAGACCAGCCTCATACCACTCGGGGACCTGCTCGGGCCCAAGGATCGGATCAGCACTCTCCATCGAGAGCATCAGCCCCACTGGCGTTCGGGGGGAGGGATTCTCCCATGCCCGAAGGCAGGTTTCCAGCTCCGGGATGTCCCGGATCCAGGAGATCTCCCCTTGCCGGACCAG
This sequence comes from uncultured bacterium, assembly GCA_964644725.1. Lineage (GTDB taxonomy): Bacteria > Methylomirabilota > Methylomirabilia > Methylomirabilales > 2-02-FULL-66-22 > 2-02-FULL-66-22. The sequence goes on along the minus strand of CAZXXV010000373.1, from coordinate 2,227 downwards.
GGCCTGATAGTAGGCCAGGTGGGACCTGGCAACCGCGTAGGCCGCCTCGCGGGTCCGAGCCGCGTGTGTCGTATCCGGCCCCGCGGCCTGGACACGGCACATGAGTGTGGACACCATGATTCCCACCCGTCCGGCCCGCATCTCAGGCAAGGAAACCGTCACAGGCCCCTGCTCGGGAATCAGGGGTCCATGGCGCCGCCCCAGGGAATCCTTGTGCGCGGAACGGGGGATTGTCCCTCCCTCCCGTTCCCTCAGCACCTGCACGGGCTGGGTGAGGTCCCGGCGGAGCGCCAGCGCATTGGCTGCCATGTCGAGGTGGCCGTCGATGATCAGGAGGTCAGCGTTCGACATTGTAGGTCTCCGTCGAGGGGAACATCCTTCGGAAAGTCAGATGCAAGGATCCACTACCCTCGGTTCCGTTCGATCAGCCAGGCAGACTGTCGTCTTGAAACGCCCGCACAGCTGCCGGAAGGACGGGACGTTGCTCGAAATGTTCGATTTCTCAAGCGCACCACGCTTCGATCTTGGTTCGCCAGGCCTGGGCCACCTCAGCCCCGAGAAGATCGGCCTCGTTGTCTTCTGGGCCCCCAGGCGTCGAGAGGAGGACTTTGCCTTGACAAACAAAAAACGGCCGGGTCCCGTCATATCTCTTATGAATAGGGCTCCTCTGGCCCCCCAGCCCGACAAGGATGAGTCTCTCAGCCCCGCGTCGAAGGAGCATTCACTCGGAACGGCCCCTTAGCCTCCTCCATTCCTCGTCGAACTTCTCCCTCTGGCGAGGGAAGTACTTCTTGCAGGGAAGGACATTCCCTCGGAACATAGGCTGCTCCATCGTTGCATGCTCTTGCCAGTGGTCGCGCCCCGCTCTGGAGCGCATCATTCATCGCACTTGAGCAGAACCTTGATCCCCTGCTTCTGTTCGCAGAGGTCAAATCCCTCCTTCCAGCGACTCAACGGCAGGACGTGAGTAACGACGGGCATGATGTCCACCTTCCCCTGGTTCAGGATTCGGAGGGCCCGGTCCCAGGTCTTCAGAGAGTGACCAACACAGCCCAAGAACTGGATGGCTTTGAAGATCACGCTGTCGATGTCCACCGCCAACGGCTTGCCGGGGATCCCCAGTTGAAGGATCCTCCCCTGGCTCTTGACCGCCCGGATGCAGCTCGCGATAGACGATGCCGCGCCGGCGCATTCGACGGCGATATCCACTCCTCTCCCCGCCGTCTCGCCCCGGATCACCGCTTCGAGGTCTGTCCTGCTGACGTCCACGACCACGTCCGCGCCCAGCCGCTTGGCCAGCGCCAGGCGCTCGGCGTCGGTCTCGGTGCCGGCCACGATGACCTTACAGCGATGCGCCACGAGCATGGCCAGGCAGAGGAGGCCGATCGGGCCCGGCCCTGAGAGCAGCACCGTATCCCCCACGCAGAAGGGGGTGATCTCTTCAATCGCCTGGACGGCGACAGCGAAGGGCTCTAGGAGTGCCGCCTGCTCCAGCGTCACGGAATCGCCCACCGGGCACACCATGTCCTCCCGCACCACAACGAAACGGGTGAACCCGCCGTTCACGCCGTGCCCCATCCCGCGACGCTGCGGGCAAAACATGTAGTAGCCCTGGCGACAGTACTCGCATTTGCCACATTGGACCGCGATGGATCCGATCACCGCCACCTTCGTGCCGGGCCGGATGTCCAGCACGTCCGACCCCACCTCGGTCACCACCCCCGCGAATTCATGACACAGGATCACGGGCGGGTAGTTGGGAAACGTATCCTTGTAAACGTGGAGGTCGGTCCCGCAGATCCCGCCGTACTTCACCTCCACCTTCACTCCGCTGAGGGGGCAGGCCGGCTCCGGGATGTCCACGAGCTCGACGTTCCCGAAGCCGGATTTCGTCTTCATGAGCGCTTTCACTGGTGTTTCCTCCTCAGCTTCAACACGGCCATCGCTGCCTCACATACGGCCTCGGCTGTGAGGCCGTAATGGGCAAGCAGCTCATCGAGAGGCCCCGACGTCCCGAATTCGTCCCGAACGCCCACACGTCGCACGGGCACCGGGCAGGTTTCGCTCAGCGCCTCGGCGACGGCTCCACCCAGCCCACCCAGTGAAAAGAAGTGGACGAAAGAAGGGGACGTTGAAAGGGGTAAGGAGGGGATAAGGAGGGGACGCGTAAGGAGGGGACGTTGCTCGAAATGTTCGATTTCTCAAGCGCACCACGCTGCGATCTTGG
>CAZXXV010000372.1:0-4857 GCA_964644725.1 uncultured bacterium | reverse complement strand
CCCCGGCGTCGTCGGCCTGTTCTGCGCGGGGCCCGCGGGAAAAAGCTTAGTCGTTGGGGGGGAAGTGCGGACCACGGCTACAACCGAAGGAGCTTGGACATGACGATCAAGACGCTAGACCAACATATCGAGGTGACGCCTGGGATCTCGGGTGGCAAGCCCCGCGTCGCCGGGCACCGAATCACCGTGCAAGATATCGCCATTTGGCACGAACGGCTTGGCAGAAGCCCGGACGAGATTGCCGCTGAGTACGACCTGACGCTGGCGGCCGTCTACGCGGCGCTGGCTTACTACTTCGACCACCGCGCCGAAATTGACCAAGCCATCGCGGAGGGTCAAGCCTTCGCCGAGGCCCTGCGCCAACGCACACCCTCAAAGCTCCTCCAGAAGCTTCAGGAACAGCAGCCGCATGGGACCGAAGGTTAGGTTCTACACCGACGAGCACGTGGCCAGCGCGGTGGTGCACGGGCTACGGCAGCGCGGCGTGGACGTGCTGACGGTACCGGACGCCAGGCTGCTCAGCGCTACGGATGAGGAGCACCTGGCGCGGGCGCGTACCGAAGGCCGCGTGCTATTCACGCAGGACCCCGACTTCCTGCGTTTGCATGCGGCGGGTGTGGCGCACGCCGGAATCGTCTACACGCCCCAAGGGACGCCGATCGGCGACATCATCCGCGGGTTAATGCTGATCCATCAAGTGCTGGAACCGGAGGAAATGAAGGACCACCTGGAGTACCTGTAACCGGGGGTTGCCCGCCTAACGAACGGCATGAACCTGGCAACCCCTTCGCGGCCGCAAGTTATGCCGGGCGTTGGGCGGACCAGAGGTGCCTCGCGGCTGCCAGAGCCGAGGCATAGTCGAGAGTCGGGGGACAAGTGGAGAACAGTGAGATGGGCGAGCCGCTGCTGCGGTTCCTGCATACCGAGGCTATCCTGAGCGAACTGAAGCTCAGCCAGTTTCGCGCCGTATCGACGAGCGACCTCATCGAATCGCTACGGCCCGGCCGGCCGGGAGCGCTAACGGCCAGACCGGATGGAACCTTGCTCGAGGGGCATCACCGGATCGTTGTGTTGCGCGAACGTGGCGTCGATGTGGACGCGCTTCCGCGTGAGGTGCTGCCTCACGACCGGGGGGTCTAGCGGATATGCGAGCCGAGGTATTCTGGGTTCCCGGGCCGTGGCGAGGGCGGCTTGCCGTGGTTCCGCGGCCTCGTGGGGGCGACTGGCTCGACGACGATACCAGAGCTTGGCGGGAGGCTGCGATCGACGTGGTCGTGTCACTTCTCGAGCCGCACGAGGAAGCGGATCTGGTACTCGCAGGCGAGTCCGCATCCGCGAGGGCCAACAGAATCGAGTTTCGCTCCTATCCGATTCCGGATCGTGGAGTGCCAAGCTCTCGCGAGTCGGTGGCACGACTGGCGAGCGAGATCGTTGATGCTCTGCGCGCGGGCAGGAATGTGGCCCTGCACTGCCGTCAGGGCATCGGGCGTTCGGGCCTGATCGCTGCCGCCATCCTCATTGCGGCCGGCGCGGACCCGGAAATCGCCGTCATGACGATCGAGCGCTCGCGTGGGGTCGCGATCCCTGAAACCGACGAGCAGATGCGCTGGATCACTGACTTCGCCTCATGGCTCGCCACGGCGGGGGCCGCTCAATCCGCCGCTCCAGCCGACCGCCTTCGGCGGCGGCTGAGCGACTGAACGTAAACCGCAGGTGACGAGGCATCGGGGGATCCATGCGCTACTGGATTACGGTTAACTGGCCGCTTCGAGAAGGCGACACCGACGATGGCGAGTCTGGAATGCGGGACGTTGCAACCTTATTAACCTTATGATCATCCCCCGCTCGGCAGGCCGCGGGCGGTGTGCCGCTACCGGACAACCGTCAGTTCCGCACGGAACGGCAGGATGACCGCTGGCAACTCCTGCTCGGCCCGCTTAAGGACATCGGCCTCTTTGTCGAAGCAGTACTGCAGCGTGGTCATAGTGGAACCCCCGTCCGAATGCTCTTCGTCAGGTATGCTGTCAGCACGAAACTCCGGGCTTCGCCGACCTTGACCGCAACGGCGATGTATTTGCCGCCCAGAATGTCCGGATAGTATTTTTTTCTCATATCAACGCATCTCTCGCGAACCCGTAGGATCAGGGTATTGCTCAGCGATTTGCTGATTTTGCGTTCCCTTAAACATGCGGGAGACGAGGACAAAGAACAGCGGGATGTAAAAGAGGTCAATGAATGTGGCGGAGAGCATCCCACCGGTCACGGCGGTGCCGATGGCTTTCATTGCGCCGGCACCCGCGCCGGATGCGATCGCCAGCGGCAGGACGCCGAAGAAAAAGGCGAGTGAGGTCATGACAACCGGTCGGAGTCGCACGCGCGCCGCTCCGAGGGTCGCCTCGATCAATCCTTCTCCATGCGCCATCCGTTGCTTGGCGAACTGGATAATCAGGATGGCATTCTTGGTCGACAGCCCGAGGGTGGTGAGGAAGCCGATCTGGAAGTAGACATCATTGTGCAGACCCCGCAACCAGGTTGCCAGTAGCGCGCCGAATACACCCAGCGGCAGCATCAGCAAATTGGCGATGGGGATTGACCAGCTCTCATACAGGGCCGCCACACAGAGAAAGATGACGAGAATCGAAAAGGCGTACAGCATCGGTGCCTGTGAAGTTGCCATGCGCTCCTGATAGGAAAGCCCGGTCCATTCAAAGCCAATCCCCTGGGGCAATTTCGAGACGATCTCTTCCATCGCCTGCATCGCCTCACCGGAACTCCTCCCCGGCGCCGGTTCTCCCCAAATGCTCATAGAGGGGAAGCCGCCGTAGCGCTCCAGTCGGGGAGAACCATAGCTCCAGTGGCCGGAGGCAAACGAAGAAAAGGGGACCATCTTCCCCGTGGTATTCCGTACGTAGAGCTTCTCCAGGTCCTTGGGCAGCATGCGGTAGGGGGCGTCCGCCTGGACGAACACCCGTTTCACCCGGCCGCCCTGGATAAAGTCATTGACATAGGCGCTGCCGAAAGCCGCCGATATGGTGTTGTGAATGACCGTAATGGGAATTCCGAGGGCGCCGGCCTTTTGCCAGTCCACGTCGAGTCGGTATTCAGGCACGTCTTCTATGCCGTTGGGTCGGACTCGGGTCAGGCGCGCATCCTTCGCGGCCATGCCGAGGAGTTGGTTGCGGGCCGCCGTCAGTTTCTCGTGGCCGAGTCCGCCCCGGTCCAGCAACTGGAAGTCGAACCCGATGGCGTTGCCCAGCTCGATCACGGACGGCGGCGGGAAGACGAACACCATGGCCTTGCGCAGGTGAGAAAAGGCCTTCATGGCCCGTCCTGCAATGGGCTGTGCCCTCAGGTCCGACCGGTTGCGGAGGTGCCAATCCTTGAGCTTGGCAAATACGATGCCGTTGGTCTGGGCCCTGCCAGAGAAGCCGATGCCGGAAACCGTCATGCACGATTCCACCGCCTCTTTTTCGTTCTCCTGGAAATGGCGCCGGATTTCGTCCACAACCGTCTGGGTCTGCTCCAGAGTGGCGCCCGTCGGCATCAGCACCTGAGCGAGCAGAACCCCCTGGTCTTCATCCGGAACGTAGGACGAGGGCATACGAAGAAGGAAGAGGAGCCCCACGGTCGCCACAATCACAAGATAAACAAACACGTAGCGCACTGTCCTCGAAAAGGAGCGCTCAACCAACCTGACATACACGTCTCTGATCCGGAAGAAGATGCGATCGAACGCCGCAAAGAAGGGACGCAGGAAAAAGATCGCATTCTCCGCCGGCTCATGCCCCGCCGCCACCGGCTTGAGGAGAGAGGCGCAGAGAACCGGCGTCAGGATCAGGGCCACCACCACCGACAGGAGCATGGAAGCGATGATGGTCACGGAAAACTGGCGATAGATGATGCCGGTCGAGCCACCGAAAAACGCCATGGGGCCGAAGACGGCCGCCAGCACCAACCCGATCCCAATCAGGGCGCTGGTGATCTGGTCCATCGACTTGGCGGTGGCCTCCCGGGGGGAGAGTCCTTCCTCGCTCATGATCCGTTCCACGTTTTCCACCACCACGATGGCGTCGTCCACCAGCAGGCCGATGGCCAGCACCATGGCGAACATGGTCAACATGTTGATGGAGAACCCGAAAAACCCGAGCACCGCGAAGGTCCCCAGGATCACCACCGGCACCGCGATGGTCGGGATCAGGGTGGCCCGGATGTTACCCAGGAAGAGCCACATGACCAGAAAGACCAGCAGGATCGCCTCGAAGAGGGTCTTCACCACCTCCTCGATGGCCACCTTGGTAAAGGGGGTGGTTTCGTAGGGATACACCACCTTCATGCCGGGGGGAAAGTACCGGCTCATCTCTTCCAGTTTCTTCTTGACGGCATTGGCCGTCTCCAGCGCATTCGCGCCCGCGACTTGCCGGATGGCCATGCCGGCGGAGGGCTTGCCGTTGTAAAAGCCCTCGATATCGTAGTAGTCGGTCCCGAGTTCCGTTCGCCCCACATCTTTGATCCGGACGATGGAGCCGTCCGGATTGACGCGGAGGGGGATGGCGGCAAACTCCTCGGGGGTCTTGAGCATGCTCTGGACGATGATGGAAGCGTTCAGGCGCTGCCCCTCCACCGCCGGCGCCCCGCCGAACTGCCCGGCGGAGACCTCCACGTTGTAGGCCCGCAGCGCCAGGATGACGTCCTCAACCGTCAGATGGTAATCGGTCAGCCTGTCAGGGTTCAGCCACATGCGCATGGCATACTGGGAGCCGAAGTTTTCCACCTCGCCCACACCCGGCACCCGTGCCAGCACCTTCTCCAGGTTGGACTGGGCATAGTCCCGCATGTCATTGCCATCCATGCTGCCGT
>CAZXXV010000371.1:2601-4858 GCA_964644725.1 uncultured bacterium | reverse complement strand
ATGATCCCCCGGATCTCGGGCGGCGAGGGGAAGTCCGGCGTCCGCCAGCGCGGCTCGAAATCCTTGGAGCGCTGGCGGAGTGACAGCTCGATGCTGACCGGGATTGTGGAGGGCTGCTCTCGCAAGATGCGGCCGATCGCCGGAAGATCCAGGACCCCTTCGCCCAGGGCCACCCAGCGCATCAGCCCGTCCTCCACCCGAGGATCCTTCAGGTGAACGTGGGCGACGACCGACGAAACCTCGGCCAGTTCCGTTGCCGGGTCGAGTTCCCCCTTCGCGTAGTACCAGGCATTCCCGGTGTCATAATTCACTCGGACGGCAGGGATTCCGATATGCTCAATAAACTCCACGATCTGGCGTCCGCGATCCACCAGGTCCCCGTGATTCTCCAGCGCCAGGGTAAGGCCCAGCTCGGCCGCCCGCTTTCCAATGGCCGGGATGTTGGCCCGGAACCCCTCCAGACCCGATACCGGTCCGGCGATGGTATTCACGATCCGCGCCCCGATGGCATGGGCAAACTCCAGACGGCGGCGGAATCGGTCCACGGAATCCGGCCGGCTTAGATCCATGTGGGCGGAGAGGGAGACGCAAGCGAGGCCGCGGCTGGCCATCTGCTCCTTCAGCCAGGCGGCGCGCGTGTCGCAGAAGTCCTCCTCCACCAGGTGCTGGAACACCTTGTCCACGCTGGACGGTTCGACGTACCGGACGCCCAGTCCCGCCAGCTCATCCAGGGCGGTTTCCAGCGAATACCCATCAAAGGCCACGCTGCTCACTGAGACGATGCGTTCCATATGTTTGTCCAAGAGCGTTCGGCGGTTCGGCGGTTCGGACGTTCGGCTGTCCGGGAACTGCCGACCCCGCTCCGCTCCGCGGTCCGGGGCGGAGACAGTCGAACTCTCGAACTGCCGAACGTCTTCGCGCTGGTCATTTGGGCCCAAACATGTTCGGGAGGAACATGATCAAGCCCGGCACATAGGTTATTAGGAACAGCACCGCGATTTCTATCAGCAAGAACGGGATGATCGCCCGGCTGATTTGCTCCAGCCGGACGTCGGCGATCCCACAGGCCACATACAGGCAGAGGCCCACCGGTGGGGTGATGGTGCCGATCATCAGGTTTACCGTGATCAGGACGCCAAAGTAGATGGGGTCAATCCCCAGCTTGTAAATGAGCGGGAGCAGGACCGGGGTGAAGATGATGAGCGCCGAGGCGCCGTCAATGAAGCACCCGACGATCAGGAGCAGGATGTTGATCAGCAGGAGCATGACCCACTTGTTGGTGGTGATGCTCAGGAACAATTCCGCCACCATCAAGGGGATTCGCTCCACGGCCATGATGTAGCCGACCAGGTTGGCCACGCCCACGATGATGAGGATCATGGCCGTACTCAGTCCGGCCTTGTAGACGATCTCCGGCAGATGGTGCCAATGCAGTTCCCTGTACACGAACTTGCCCATCAGGAAGGCATACACCGTCGCCACCGCGGCGGCCTCGGTGGCCGTGAAGACCCCCCCGAAGATCCCCCCGAGGATGATCAGCGGCATCAGGATGGCCCCGAAGGCGCTGACCGTGGCCTGGATGAACTCCCGCACGGTGGGCCGCACGGTCTCACGCGGGTACCCGTGGCGCTTGGCCTTTACGTAGGCCACCACCATCAGGCCAAGCCCGACGAGAATCCCGGGGATGATCCCTCCCATGAACAGGGCACCGATGGAGACGCCGGCCATGACCCCGTAGATGACCATGGGGATGCTGGGCGGGATGATCGGCCCGACCACGCCGGCCGCGGCCACCACGCTGGCGGAGAACAGCGTGGGGAATCCCCGCTTGTTCATCAGGGGGATCAGGGTCGAGCCGATGGCAGTGGCGTCAGCCACGGCCGAGCCCGTGATGCCGGCGAAGAACATGGAGGCCATGATCGCCACATGGGCCAAGCCCCCCTGGATCCACCCCACCAGGTAATTCGAAAACCGAACCAGGCGCGCGGAGATCCCGCCCGTGTCCATCAAGGCCCCCGCCAGCATGAAGAAGGGGATGGCCATCATGGGGAACGAGTCAATGCCGGCGAACATGCGCTGAACCACGAGCTGCGGGACCAACATCCCCTTGTTCCACAGGAGGGCCAGGGCGCTCAAAGCCAGGCTGAAGAAGATGGGCGCGCTGAGGATCAATGTGATGAAGAAAACGCCGAAGAAGATGATCAGGATCATGGCTGCCGTTCCCCGCGCAGCTTCATGGCCGACTCGATGGTCTGGA
>CAZXXV010000371.1:0-2501 GCA_964644725.1 uncultured bacterium | reverse complement strand
CCGAAGAACGAAACCCACGCGAAGGAGAAGCGCGCCATCTCCTCCGACCAGGCCAGCGGAATGTTGAAGACGTAGCGGAAGACGATCTGCAAGGAGACCGTCACCGTCATGACCAGCATCAGGACGATGACGATCCAGCGGACGACTTTATCAACAACCCGCTCGGCTAGCGTAAGGACATTCCCCATTGTGGCTCGCTCCTTCGGCCAGTGCGTTCGCGGGGGCGCAGGAATCCAATTCCCGCGCCCCCACCGCAGCCAACGCTACTTCGTGGCCTCTATCTGGTCGATCCACTCCTTGGCCTTGGGACCGAACTCCTTCACTGCCTCGTCCCGCAGGGGCAGCACGGACTTCCGGAAGGCCTCCCGGTCCGCCTCGTTCACCTGCATCCCCTTGGCCTTCAATTCCTTCAGCAGGGACTCGTCGTCGTCCCGGACTGCCTTGCGCTCCGTCTCCTGGGACTCGATCACCGCCTCGCGTACGATCTTCTGCAGGTCGGCCGGCAGCTTGTCCCACAGCTTGGCGCTGTACATGACCATGTGGGTCAGGTGCAGGTGGCCGGTGAGCGACAAGTACTTGTTCACCTCATAGAACTTGGCCTTGTAGATGTTGGAGAGGGGGTTCTCCTGGCCGTCCACCACCTTCTGCTGCATCGCGGTGTACAATTCGCCGAAGGACATGGCCACCGGATTGGCTCCCATGTACTTCAGCGTGTTCAGGTGGTACTTGGCCTGCGGGGTCCGAATCTTCAGCCCCTTCATATCCTCCGGGGTCCGGACCGGCCGGACGTTGTTGGTGACGTGGCGGAGCCCCGCCTCGTAATAGCCCAGGAGCTTGACCCCATGCTTCTCCACCAGGGCCCGGATCTCGTCACCCATCGGCCCGTCGAACACCTTGTAGGAATGCCAGCTATCCCGGAACAGGTAGCCGCTCTCGATGACGTTCAGAATCGGCTCGTAGGACCCGAAGAAGCCCACGGTGACCCAGGTGATCTCCAGGGTGCCGAGACGCATGTTCTCGACCATGGTCCGCTGGTCACCGATCTGGGCGTCGGTGAAGACCTGGACTTCCACCCGGTCCCCGGCCTTCTTCTCCACCAGCTCCTTGATCTTGCGGGCACCAATGTTCTCGGGATGGTCCGGGGCCACCACCGTGCCGATCTTGATGATGGTTTTGGCCGCCGCCTCGGCAGGGCCGACGGGAAGCGACAGAGCGCCGACCAGGCCCAGGATTATGACGGCCACACCTGCCCACCGCAAAACGCTTCGCATGATGCATTCCCTCCTCAACAACGTGTCCACGATCGTGCCAGACTCTCATCGCAAGTGACAACTACCCTCCCCGTGGCCTCACCTCCTCAAGGCCCACCGGGATCCTCACGGGAACCGGGCGGGCTGACGCGCGAAAACCTTGGGCTCGTGGCTGGGAAGCACGTGGTCCGCCTCCCGGGCGATCCGCTCGAGGGACCCCATGCAGTCGATCATCGACGTGTGGATTCCCGGAGGGATGCGCTTCTCCATGTTCTCGTACCACATGACCGCATCCCCGGCGACGCAGTACCGCCCACCCGCGGTGTTTACGATGACCGACTGGTGGCCAGGGGTGTGTCCCGGCGTGGTGATCACACGAACCCCGTCGGCGATCTCGGCATCGCCGTCCAGCAGCTCGAACTTGGTCCCCAGGTAGTCTGGGGTGATTCCCAGGCTGGGTGCAAAGTAGGCCGTGGCGTCGAAGGTGGTAGGGGCCAGGGCGTAGCGCAGCTCTTCCCGCTGGACGAAAAATCGGGCCTTCGGGAACAACTGGTTGTTGCCTGCGTGGTCATAGTGCAGGTGGGTGAGAATGACGGTGGTGATCTCGTCTGGATGGGCTCCAGCGGCGGCGAGGGTTGCCAGCAGCTCCTGCGATGGGGCGCGGGTGATCTTCCGGCGCCGGATCTGCCAGGTCCGCTCCACCGAAAGGAAGCTGGTGTCCACCAGGATCTTCTCGGGACCCTCGATCAACGCCACGGTGACGGGGATCTGGATCTGCTGACCCATGTCGGTCAGGTAGGTCATCACCCCCTTGTCCTGGGTCTGCGTCCCCGTATCCAGCATTGTTATCGTCCAGTGACCCATATTGCCCCGTCCCTCCGCGTCGTGTCGCCCTCGCCGATCCCCGGTCCCGCCTTTCCGACAGCGACAGCGAGATCCGACAGCGTCGTGCCGCCGGATATCCCTGTCCCTGTCGCTGTCGGCCCTTTCCGGCCCCCGACCCCCGCGTCTCCAGTGCCTGTCCCTGTCTCTGTCGCTTTCGGCTTTCCCCGACCCCCAGCCCCCGGCCCCTGACCCCCGCTCTTCAGACCCGGGGGGTGCCATCGGCCACGTAGCCGCCATCCACGTACAGGACGGCGCCCGTGATGTAGCGGGCGGCGTCCGAGGCCAGGAACACGACGGCCCGGGCGCCGTGCTCGGGATCGCCGATGGTCCCCCAGGGGACGCGCTTCAGCACGGCCTGGCGCAGCG
>CAZXXV010000370.1:2584-4868 GCA_964644725.1 uncultured bacterium | reverse complement strand
GATTTTTGATTGACCGGCAATCTGCAATCGCCAATCTGCAATCACCAATGTTCTTCAGGAGGCGTACCGCGCCATGTCCGCGTCCACCATCATCTCAATGAGCTGGCGGAAGGAGACCCGGGGCTGCCATCCCAGCACCCGCTTGGCCTTGGACGCGTCGCCCTGCAGCACGTCCACCTCCGCCGGGCGCACGAACTTCGGATCGACGACGACGTGCTCCTGCCAGTTGAGGCCGACCCGGGCGAAGGCGATCTCGCACAGCTCCCGCACCGCGTGGGTCTGGCCGGTGGCGATGACGTAGTCTTCCGGCTGGGGCTGCTGGAGCATCCGCCACATGGCCTCCACGTAATCGCCAGCATAGCCCCAGTCGCGGCGGGCCTCCAGGTTCCCCAAGGGGAGTTTGTCGGCCAGGCCCCGCTTGATCCGGGCCACGCCGTCGGTCACCTTGCGGGTCACGAACTCCTTCCCCCGCCGCGGGGATTCATGGTTGAACAGGATCCCCGAGCAGGCAAAGAGACCGTAGCTCTCCCGGTAATTCACGGTGATCCAGTGGCCGTACACCTTGGCCACGCCGTAGGGGCTGCGCGGGTAGAAGGGCGTCCGCTCCGTCTGGGGGGCCTCCTGCACCTTGCCGAACATCTCGCTGCTGCTCGCCTGGTAGAAACGAATCTCCCGGTCCACCAGCCGCACCGCCTCCAGCATCCGCGTGACCCCGAGGGCCGTGAACTCCCCGGTGAGGACCGGCTGTTCCCAGGAGGTCGGGACGAAGGACTGGGAGGCCAGGTTGTAGACCTCCCGCGGCCGGGCCTGGCGCAGCAGGTTGATCAGGGACAGCTGATCCAGGAGGTCCGCCTGGCAGATCTCCACCTTGCCCCGCAGGTGCTCGATCCGCTCGAAATTCTCGGTGCTGGACCGGCGGACCATCCCCACCACCCGGTAGCCCTGGGTGAGGAGGAAGTCGGCGAGATAGGAGCCGTCCTGACCGGTGATGCCCGTGATCAGTGCCGTTGGCGGACTCATGTGCCTCCCTCCCGAAACATCTGCACCAGGTCCTTCACTTCCTGGGCCCGCTCCTTGGGACACACCAGGATCCCCTCGGGGGTCTCCACCACCACGAGGTCGCGCAGGCCGATCGTCCCGATGGGTCGGGTGGTCCCGTAGATCACGCACCCGTGGCTGTCGCGGCCGACGTGGCGCCCCACTACGGCGTTGCCGCGTTCATCCAGCGTGAGGATGCGACCCAGAGCATTCCACGCACCCACATCGTCCCACGTGAAGGTAGCGGGGATCATGTACACATCATCCGCCCGCTCCAAAATGCCCACGTCCACGGAGACGCGTGGCATGCGGGGGAAGGTCGCCTCCAGGACACGCCCCTCATCCGGCGTCCCCAGCGCGTCCCGGATTGTTTCCAGGCAGGTCCAGTGATCCGGAAGGAATCGCGCCATGGCCTTGAGGATCGTCGCCGCGCTCCACAGGAAGATGCCGCTGTTCCAGTAGTACCGGCCGTCTGCCAGGAAGCGCTCAGCGGTCATCCGGTCCGGCTTTTCGGTGAAGCGCTCGCACCGCCGGCCCGCAGGGTGTTCCGGCGCCGCCCCGCCGGCGAGGATGTATCCGTATCCGGTCTCGGGGCGGGTCGGCGGGATCCCCAGGGTCACCAGGCCGTCCACCCGATCCAGGAGGGCCAGGCCGTGCCGGACGGTCTCCTCGAAGGCGTGGAACGGTTGGATGTAGTGATCCGAGGGGGCCACCAGCATACGGGCGCCCGGCACCCGCCGTTCGATGACGAGCGCGGCCAAGCCGATGCACGCGGCGGTGTCCCGGCCCTGGGGTTCCAGGATGCAGTTCTCCACGGGGAAGCCGGGCAACTGCTCCTGCACGACGGGCAGGAGATCGCGCCGTGTCGCCACCAGCACCTTGGCCTCGCCCACCAGCCTCTTGGCCCGCTCCACGGTATGCTGGAAGAAGCTTCGCCCTTCGAGGAGCGGGGGGAATTGCTTGGGATGCGCCGGCGTGGAGAGCGGCCAGAACCGCTCGCCGCTCCCCCCGGCCATCACCACCACAAACAACCTATCCATGATTCCACTCTCACCGATTGGCTAAAGCACTAGCCCACGCTTGCGACCTGTGAGCCTCCGTCCCGGGAATGACCAATGACCAAATCCCAATGAAGAGCCAGGTGTCATCATTGGTCATTTAGCATTGGACATTGGTCATTTCGCCGCGACCCGTCCGTAATCATCCTGCTTGCGGATGATGTCGTCCTCCCCGAGATACGTCCCGT
>CAZXXV010000370.1:0-2484 GCA_964644725.1 uncultured bacterium | reverse complement strand
CGTCCGTAATCATCCTGCTTGCGGATGATGTCGTCCTCCCCGAGATACGTCCCGTGCTGCACCTCGATGACCACCACCGGCTGCCGCCCGTGATTCTCGATCCGATGCCAGGCCTGCCGCGGGATCACCGTGCACTGCCGCTTGCGCAGGGTGAGATACCGGTCCCCCTTCACGACGGTCGCCGTTCCGGCCACCACCACCCAGTGCTCGGCGCGGTGTCGGTGCTTCTGCAGGCTGAGCCGCTGTCCCGGCTGAACCACCAGACGCTTGATCTTGTACCCGGGACCCTCCTCCAGCGTGCTGAAGCTCCCCCAGGGCTTGGCCTCGACCTCGATGGGGTGGCTCCGCGGATTCTGCCTGCCATTCGCGCGCGACGATCCCGGGAGCCGGGCGTCACGCCGCTGGCGCTTCCCACCCCCTCCCCCTATCTCCATCTCGCCTTTACTCCTTCCCCAGGGCGACGGCGCGGCCCCACGCGAGCAGCGCGTCCACATCGTCATCCGAGGACGCCTCGGCGTAGATGCGCAGCAGCGGCTCCGTCCCTGAGGCGCGCAGCATCACCCAACTGTGGTCCGCCCGGGTGAGCTTGACCCCGTCCATCGTCTCCACGTGGCGGACCGGCAGCGACAAGATATGATCAGGCGGCGAGGCCGCAATGGACGACACCACCCGGTCCCGCTCCTCCAGGTTCGCCAGCCGCAGGTCGAGGCGACCGTACCGGTGGGGCCCGTGCTGCGCCTCCATCTCACGCACCAGGGCGCCCAGGGACTTCCCGCTCATCGCCATGCACTCCAAGAGCAACAGGCTGATGAGGCCCGAGTCACGCTCGGGGATGTGGCCCCGGACGGCAAAACCTCCGCTCTCCTCGCCGCCCACCATGGCGTCGTGCTGCCGCATGGCCTCGGCGATGTGCTTGAATCCCACAGGCGTCACCACCAGGGGCAAGCCCAGGGCCTCGGCCTCGGCATCCACCATGTGGCCGATGTTCACGGACTTCACCACGGCCCCGCGCATGCCCCGATGCTTCACCAGGTGGCGCACCAGGAGGGCCAGCGTCTGGTGCGGCGTCACGACGATTCCATCCTCGTCCACGGGCGCCACGCGATCGCTGTCCCCGTCGAAGGCGAAACCGACGCGCGGCCCCGCCCCCTCCCAGCCCTTCACGCAGTCCATCAGGGCGCCCATGTGTGCCGGGATCGGTTCCGGGTGCAGCCCGCCGAAGCCGGGATTCACCTCCCCGTGCAGCTCGCGCACCGTGGTCCCGGCCCTTCGCAGCCGCTCCGACAGGAGGCCCTGACCCGCCCCGTACATGACGTCCAGCGCCACCCGGATCCCGCTCCGGCCGATCCGCGCGACGTCCACCAGCTCCTCGAGCCGGTCCAGCCAGGGAGTCCGCGGATCAAAGGACCCGATTGCGGATTGCGGAACACCCAGAGGGTACCCGAATGCGGAATTGGCAGATTCGGCCTGTAGGCGGCGGATCTCCTCCTCCACGCCCTGCGTGAACGCGATGGAGGCCGATCCACCGAAGCTCGTCTTGAACTTGACCCCGCTGTACTCCGGCGGATTGTGGCTCGCCGTGATGACCACCGCGCCGGCCGCCCGCAACCGGACCACCGCGTAGGAAAACGCCGGTGTCGGCGCGAAGGCGGTGGCCAGGCTCACCTGGGCGCCCTCCCCTGCCATGGCCTCGGCCGCCGCCCGGGCGAACTCGCGGGACAGGAACCGGGTGTCGTGGCCGACCAGGATGTGGGCACTCGACTCACCGCCCGCGTCGGCTCGGACGCGGCGGGCGATGGCCCGCGCCACCAGGCGGATGTTGGCGAAGGTGACATCCTCCGCGATGATCCCCCGCCAGCCATCGGTTCCGAAGCGAATCTCGCTCATCCGAAACACAGGCCAAAAAAAAACGTTCGGACGTTCGGGCGTTCGGTAGTTCCAAGAACATCCGAGAACACCCGAACACCCGGACTCCCGGGACCCGCGGCACCGCGGTGGATGTCCACCGCCGTGGCGTGGGTGCCCCGAACGGTCTTCGAAAGATGGGGCGTATTCTGCGCGAACCGTCCTCACCCGTCAAGGAAAAACCCGCCGCAAGCGGCGGGTCGTCAGAATGGCGAATGTCGGATTTCGAATGGCGAAATGCAGGAACCCAAATCCGACATCCGAAATTCGAAATGTCTTACTGAGCGCTCGGCAGCGGATAGACGCCGTGGGCGAGGAATTCCAGGCGAACGCCCGTACCCGCGTTGAGGACGCCACCCTCCATGGCGTAATCCGTGATCAGGACGGGGCCCAGGTCCGTCTCCACGGTGTAGTCGGCCGACGAGCCGAGGTAGGAGACCTTCTGGATGGTCCCGGCCAGCCCTTCGCCCTCCGTCTTGATCCGGATGGCTTCGGGCCGCGCCAGGACCGTCACAGGCCCGACCGGCGATGGTCGGCTTTGCACCTTGAGGTGCTGTGGGCCGATGCGGATGCTTGCCC